>NZ_NFKB01000046.1:0-26879 GCF_002160175.1 Faecalibacterium sp. An192 | reverse complement strand
AGTTGGCAGACCGCACTTCCATTTTAAGCAAAGGGAGTTTTTCTGTCATCATCATCGACATAAGTCTTTTTTCGAACCACTCGCCTAGCGAGTGGTTTTCGTTATACAACAAAAGCCCCTGCCGGGCGGGCAGGGGCTTGGGGGTGAAAATCAGGATTGTACCGGGACAACGGCGGCGGTGCGGCTGCCGCGGCGGGCGCTGGCAGCCCGCTTTCTGGGCTGGGCGCCGGAGGCAGCGGCCGGGGGCGCCGGCGGGTTCTGTCCGGCGGACTCTTGTGCGGGAGCCGATGCCGGACGGCGGGCCTTTTCGGTCATAATCAGCATCTGGAGACGGTTCTCCAGGTTGGCGAAACTGACGTCGGGGTCGTAGTCCAGGGGCAGGATCTGGGCGTCGGGATAGATTTCCTTCAGCCGCTTGGCCACGCCGCGGCCCACCACATGGTTGGGCAGGCAGCCGAAGGGCTGCAGGATGATGAAGCTGCGGCAGCCCTCCTTGGCGTGGTGGAGGATTTCGGCGGGAATCAAAACGCCCTCGCCGGCGTCAAAGGTGTGGTGGATGATGGGGTCGCTGGCCCGGACAATGTCCTGCATCCGGGCGGCCCGGTGGTACAGGGGATGCCGCTTGGCGATGGAATCGGTCATGGCGTGGGCCGCGTTGAACACCTCGTCGGCGGTGCGGTACCAGATCTTTTCGCCCAGAGGCTTGGAGATGTGGTACTCCTTGATCTGGGCGTCCATATAGAAGTAGGTCTTGCGGATGACGTCGGTCATCCGGGCCTCGATGATCTCGAAGCCGTTGGTTTCTAGATACTTCTCGATGTCGTGGTTGGCGCCGGGGTGGAAGTTCAGCAGGTACTCGCCCACGATCAGGACGGTGGGGCGGGGGTTGGAGCGGTCGTACTCCACCGCCTTCATCCGGTCGATGGCCTTCTCAAAACCCTTTTTCAGGCCGGGAATGCCGTGGCGGGTCATGCCGTCCACAATGTCGTCCATGCCGGCCTCAAAGGCCTGCTCAGCTGCGCCGGGCACCTTCTCATAGGGGCGGATTTTCCGCAGCAGCTCCTCCATGACGTCGATCATGGGCAGGGAGAACACCAGATTGAAGGAGGACGCCAGATTCATCTTGAAGCCGGGGTGCATGTTGTGGCTGTCCTTGTCGTCGTTGGTCAGAATGGGAATCTGGGCGAAACCGGCGTCGTCCAGGGCTTTCCGCAGCAGGGCGCTGTAGTGGGTCAGACGGCAGTCGCCAATGTACTTGGCCATGGCCACGCCGGTGTGGTCCAGATCGTACTTGCCGCTGCGGAGGGCCGCCAGGATTTCGCCGATGACAATCTGGGCGGGGAAACAGATGTCGTTGTGCACATACTGCTTGCCCAGACGGATGGCCTCCTCCCGGCCCACTTCCAGCGGAACGGCCCGGACGTGCTGGGAGGCAAAGGCCGCCGACATCACCCGGCAGAAGGCGTGGGAGGTGTTGGGCACCAGGACCACCCGCTCCTGGATGTCGGCCTTGGTGAACTTGACGGGATAGGGATCGGGCAGGGGATGCACCTCAGCCCGGGCGCCCTGGGCCCGGCGCAGGGCCGCCGTCTCCACAAAGGACCGGACCCGGATCCGCAAGGAGCCCTGGGCGTCGCTCTCGTCCAGCTTGAGGATCAGAGGACTCTTGCCCGAGATCTCATGCATCATGCGGGTGATTTCGTCCGACAGATAGGCGTCGTGGCCGCAGCCGAAGCTGACGATCTGGACGTACTCCAGACAGTCATCCCGGGCAGCCAGAACGGCGGAGGCCAGCATCCGGGCGTGGTAGTTGTTGACGATGTCCAGACGGCTGCGGGACAGGTCCACCTTGTTCACATCGGGCAGGGAGTCGTTGGTCAGCACCGGAATCCCCAGGCTGACGAACAGATCGGGCAGAGCGTGGTTGACCAGTTCGTCGTTCTGGTAGGGACGGCTGGCCAGCACCACCGCATAGCGGTTTTCGGCGTGGCAGCGGTCCAGCACCGCCTGGCCGGCGGCCTTGAGCTGGTCCGAAAAGCTGGTCTGGGCGGCGTCGCCCAGGGCAATGGCCCGGCGGGTCAGCTCTTTGTCGATGCCGAAGGCGGCAGCCATGTAGTCGGCCAGCTGGCGGTCCCGGTCGGTCCGGCGGTGCCAGTGGAACAGGGGGGCGTCAAAGGGGATGCCCCAGCGCTTCTGGGGATCGTCCGAATTGCGGATGACGATGGGATAGCCCTTCACCACCGCGCACATGGACTCGCTGGTGGAAGCGGTGCCCTCGGGCTGGACGGTGGTGATGGAGGGCATGAAAATCCGGTCCACCTTCCGCTTGGCCAGGTCCCGCAGATGGCCGTGAACCAGCTTGGCCGGGAAACAGACGGTGTCGGAGGTCACCGCCGACAGGCCCTCCTCGTAGAGGGGACGGGTGCTCTTGCCCGACAGCTGAATCTTAAAGCCCAGGCTGCGCCAGAAGGCATTCCAGAAGGGCATGGTCTCCCAGAAGGAGAGGACCCGGGGAATGCCGATGGTCACCCCGCGGTCGGGGGCCAGGGCGGGGGCGTCGTAGTCGGCGAACAGGAGCTTTTCCCGCAGGGCGAACAGGTTGGGAATGCTCTGGATGTTCTGATTGGTCTGGCGGACCCGGGCCTGGACGGCGCTGTCCTTGGGGTCGCCCAGAATCTCGCCCCGCTCGCACCGGTTGCCGGTGACAAAGCTCTCCCCGCTGGGGAACCGGATGACGGTGCGGGTGCAGTGGTTCTGACAGAAGGGGCAGGGCTCATTCTGGCTCTGGGTGTATGTAAAGGTGTCCAGGGCCTCAAAGCCGATGAAATGGCTGGCGGGGTTGCCGTTGGCCTCGGCCTGACGTTTGGTCAGGAGGGCCGCGCCGATGGCGCCCATCTCGCCGGGGTAGGGGGCGCGGGTGACGGTGCAGCCCAGATACTGTTCCAGCGCCCGCAGGACGGCGTCGTTTTTGAAGGTGCCGCCCTGCACCACAATCCGGCTGCCCAGCACATCGGTGTTGGGGATGCGGACTACCTTGGTAAAGACATTCTTAATAATGGAACGGCACAGGCCCGCCATGATGTCGTCGGGGGTGCGGCCGTTTTTCTGTTCGGTGATGATGCTGCTGTTCATAAAGACGGTGCAGCGGCTGCCCAGCTCGGCCGGGTTCTCGGCCCGGAAAGCTGCGTCGGCGATGTCCTCCACCGGAATCCCCAGCCCGGCGGCAAATTCCGCCAGGAAGGAGCCGCAGCCCGAGGAACAGGCCTCGTTCAGCAGCATATTGGTGACCACGCCGTCCTTGATCCAGATGGCTTTCATGTCCTGGCCGCCGATGTCCAGCAGGAAGGTCACATCCGGCAGATAATGGCAGGCCGCCGAGGCGTGGGCCACCGTCTCCACCGTGTGATAATCCCCGCCGAAGGCCTTGCTCAGCATCACTTCGCCGTAGCCGGTGGTGCCCAAACCCAAAACTTTGAGTTTAACGCCTTTGGCAGTATACTTTTTGTACATCTCCTGCAGGCCGCGGCGGATCACTTCGATGGGATCGCCCCGGTTGCTGGCGTAAAAGCGGTCCAGCACCTGCTCGTTCTCGTCCATCAGAACCAGCTTGCTGGTGGTGCTACCGGCGTCCACGCCGATGTACACCCGCAGGGTGTCCCCGGGCTGGGTTTCCGGCTCTGCCAGCTGGGGCAGGGTGTGGCTGGCCTTCCAGGCGTCCCGCTCGGCGTCGGAGGCAAAATACCGCTGGGCGGTGTGCTGTTCGGTGACCTCGGGGGCGGCGGACAGCCGTTCCAGCGCGGTCTCGGGGGTCATGGGAGCGGCCCGGCCGGTGGGCAGGGGATACAGCTCATCCATGGCCAGGGCGGCGCCCAGGGCCACAATGGTGTCGGCGTTGTCGGGGCGGATGACCTGTTCCGGGGTCAGGCCCAGACGCTCAGCAAACACCCGGATCAGGGTGGGGTTGTAGGTCAGAGGGCCGCCCTCAAAGATGACCGGCGGGGTCATTTCCAGGCCCTGGGCCAGGCCGCCGATGGTCTGCTTGGCGATGGCATGGAAGGCGGACAGGGCAATGTCGGCCCGGCTGGCGCCCTGGTTCAGCAGGGTCTGGATGTCGGTCTTGGCAAAGACGCCGCACCGGCCCGAAATGCTGTAGACCTGCTTGCCCTGGGCGGCCAGGGCGTCGAACTGCTCGGAGGGAACCCGCAGCAGGGCGGCGATCTCATCGATAAAAGCGCCGGTGCCGCCGGCGCAGCTGCCGTTCATCCGCATGTCGGAGGTGGTCAGGGTGCCGTCCTCCTCCTGGCGGAAAAAGATAACTTTGGCGTCCTGGCCGCCCAGCTCCACGGCGGTGCGGGCGGCAGGGTAGAGGGCGCGGACGGCGGCGCCGTTGGCCACCACTTCCTGGACGTAGCAGGCGCCCATCTGGTCGGCCAGGGGCCGGCCGCCCGAGCCGCACACCGCAATCCGCATGGGCAGCCCGGCGAACTTTTCACACACGGCGCTCAGCAGCTCGCAGAGGGTGCGCCGCTGCTCGGCGTGGTGGCGCTGGTAGCGGCGGAACAGAATCTGCCCGGTCTGCCGGTCGGTGAGGACGGCCTTGACGGTGGTGGAGCCAATGTCCAGGCCGAGACTTAAACGTTTCATGATCTCTTTCATTGTATACCCATATTTATAAATCCAAAAAGGTTGTCTGGCGTCTCGAACGGACCCGTCGGGGTATATCGTTCGATATCATACAGAATAACACCCCATTATGAACATTTCAATGTTTTGAGGGATAACGGGCTGGATTTTGTCGCTTTGCTTAGAATTCATACGAATAAAGCAATCTTTTTGGGCTGGATGCAAAGAGCCTCCCCGCGTATGTATGTGAATTTTACACAGAAAACCGCCTTTTTACATTGGGCGGCAAAACAGGCTGTTACTTTTTACCAAAGTTTTGCGCAGACATGGTTTCACCAAAAAGCGGCTTAGGATACAATAAAGCCGTCCCAAAGAGGACCCGGGATCACCCGGGGAACAAGACATGAGGGCCCGAACAGATGGGCCGGGGCAGGGCTGCGAGGCCCGCCGCATATTGGGTACGAGAGAAAGGAAATTGGTATGAAGAACGTGAAATTTTCCCGCCGCAGCTTCCTGAAGGCCGGCGCTGCCGCCTCGGTGGCCAGCCTGGTGGCTGCCAATGCCGCCGTCGCCTCGGCCGCCGAGCCCAAGGCTGCCGCCCAGGAGAACGGCCTGTTTGACGGTATGTTCGGCGGCAAGACCCCCAAGTACATCTTCCTGTTCATCGGCGACGGCATGGGCGTGGCCCAGATCCAGTCCGCCTCCTTCTACAAGGGCACCGTCGAGAACAACGGCGCTGTGACCCCCGCCGAGCTGAGCTTCATGAAGTTCCCCTTCGTCGGCAGCGTCACCACCTATGACTCCACCTCCTTCTGCCCCGACTCCGCTTCCACCGCCACCTCCATCGCTTCGGGCGAAAAGACCGAGTCCGGCGTCATCAACATGACCCCCTGGACCCGTGACGTCCCCTTCGAGACCATCGCCGAGAAGTTGCACAGCCAGAAGGGCTACAAGGTCGGCATCCTGAGCACCGTCAACATCGACCACGCCACCCCCGCCGCCTTCTACGCCCATCAGGCCAGCCGCAAGAACTACTACGAGATCGGCGAGGAGCTGGCCAACAGCGGCTTTGAGTACTTTGCCGGCGGCGACTTCCAGGATCCCCGCGGCGGCGCCGTCTCCAACTACGACATGGCCATCGCCAAGGGCTACAAGCTGGTCACCACCCAGGCCGGCGCCGCTGCCCTGAAGGCCGGCGACAAGGCCCTGGTCATCGCTGAGCAGCGCGCCGACGCCGCCGCCATGAACTACTCCATCGACGCCGCCGCCGGCGAGTGGCAGCTGTCCGACTACGTCCGCAAGGGCATCGAAGTGCTGGATAACCCCAACGGCTTCTTCATGATGGCCGAGTCGGGCAAGATCGACTGGGCCTGCCACGCCAACGACACCGCCGCCTCCATCCACGATGTGCTGGAGATGAGCAACGCCGTCCAGGTGGCCGTCGACTTCTACAACCAGCACCCCAACGACACCCTGATCCTGGTCACCGCCGACCACGAGACCGGCGGCATGACCATCGGCTTCACCACCACCAACTACGACACCTATCTGACCAACCTGACCAAGCAGACCATGTCCTTTGTCAAGTTCGACAGCATCATCGACACCCTGCGCGCCCAGGGCGCTTCCTTCGAGGCTGCCATGGCCGAGGCCAAGAAGGCGTTCGGCCTCATCACCGCGAATGATGCCGACGCCGCCAACCCCGAGTACGAGAACCTGATCCTCACCGACTACGAGCTCGAGGGCCTGCGCACTGCTTACGAGCGCAGCATGACCGTCGGCGCCGCCGGCCAGGGCGACATGACCCAGCGCGATTACGAGCTGTACGGCACCTATCAGCCCTTCTCGGTCGAGCTGTGCCATGTGCTGAACCACAAGTCCGGCATGGACCACACCACCTGGAGCCACACCGGCGCCCCTGTCAACATCTACGCTGTGGGCGCAGGCTCCGACAAGTTCACCGGTGCTTTCGACAACACCGAGATCTACCACAAGCTGGCTGAGCTGACCGACGTGAAGTAAACCGCGTCCCGGCTCTCCCAAAACAAAACACGAGACTCCTTCTTCCTTAATCTTCTTCTTAACATACACCAGGCATACATGCTAAAGCCCCCGCCCAACACCGCGCGACACGGTGCAGGCGGGGGCTTTTCGGTTTGAAAAAATCAAAAAGTGTTACGGGGCAGGGGGATCAATCATCGAGGTGCAGTGGGGGCAGCGGGTGGCCTTGATGGAGATCTCACTCTGGCAATAGGGGCAGATGCGGGTGGTGGGAGCGGCGGGGGTCTCCTTTTTCTTGCGGAAGGAGGCGGCCTTGTTGGCCGCTTTGATCACCACAAACAGGGACAGGGCGACGATCAGGAAATTGATGACGGCATTGAGAAAGGACCCGATGCCGATGGATACCTGCCCCACCTGAATCACCACATGGGAGAAATCCATGTTGAAAAACAGGCCGATGACAGGGGAAATGATGTCGTTGACCAGGGAATCCACAATGCTCTTGAAGGCGGCGCCAACCACGACGCCCACAGCCATGTCCAGCACGTTGCCGCGCATGGCGAAAGCCCGGAATTCCTTGAAAAAACGCTGGATGCCTTGGGTCATAGGGTAATGATTCCTCCTGAGGGATTAGATCTGGTGCTCCGCAATCCAGTTTGCCACCGGCTGGGCGATGGCCTTGACGCTGCCCTCCTCAAAGGGAGTGCGGAGGCCGGCGGTCTCGCACAGTTCGGTGTAGCTGGCGGTGCCGCCGCGGCGGCAGAGCCGGAGATACCGCTGCCATGCGTCGGCGTGGTCGGCCTCGTTCAGCAGGAAGAACTGGAGGGCCGCCATGGTGGACAGGCAGTAGTCGATATAATAGAAGGGGCACTCGTAGATGTGGAGCTGACGCTGCCAGCCTGCGCCCCGGCCGTAGAAGGGCAGACCGTCAAAGTCGATCCAGGGACGGTACTTCTTCTCCAGCTTGAGCCAGACGTCGTTGCGCTGGTCGGGGGTCAGGTTGGGGTGCTGGTACATGATATGCTGGAACTCATCCACTTCACAACCGTAGGCCAGGAAAATCAGGCTCTCCTCGGTGTGGGTGAGGGCGTACTTGGGGGTGTCTGCGCCGAACAGCAGATGATGCCAGGGGGCGGTGAGGAACTCCATGGCCATGGAGTGGATCTCGGCGCTCTCCATGCTGGGGCATTTCAGGTCCTCGGGCATGGCCTCGTCCAGGGCGGCCAGATAGCCCTCGAAGGCGTGGCCGGCCTCATGGGTCAGGACGTCCACGTCGGCGGCGGTGTCGTTCCAGTTGGCAAAGATGAAGGGGGCCTTGTAGGTGGGCAGGATGGTCATATAGCCGCCGTTGGCCTTGCCGGGACGGCTGAGAACATCAAACAGCTCGTTGTCCTGCATGAAGTCGATGAACTCGGCCGTCTCGCTGCTGAGCTCGTGGTACATGGTGCGGGCAGCGTCCATGCGCACCTGATAGCCCTTGACCGGTACGGGGTTGCCGTCGGGGAAAGCTACATTCAGGTCGGCAAAGGTGGGGTGCTCGATACCGGCGCGCCGGGCGCGGCGGGCCACCACTTCGGCCAGCAGAGGCACCACGTCCTGGGCCACCTGGTCCCGGAAGATGCGGATTTCCTCGGGGCCGTAGCCGATGCGGTTCATCCGGGCATAGGACAGCTCGCTGTAGTCCTTGTAGCCCAGGATGGCGGCCTGTTGGTTCAGGTTGTGGACGGTGCGCTCGTACAGCTCGTCGAACTCGCCCCGGTGGGCGTCGAAATAGCTGGCCTCGGCCTCAAAGGCAGCGCGGCGGACGGCGGGGTCCAGGCTCTGCTTGTAGGGGCCCAGCTGGGGAATGGTGAGCTGCTGGCCGTCCAGCTCCACCAGAGCGCCGCCGTACAGACGCTGGTACAGGCTGGAGATGGTGTTGGCCTCCTGCTGAAGGGCGGTGACCCGGCTGTCCACCGACAGGACCGCGTTGTGCATGCCGGGCACACAGGTGGAACCGTAGACAGCGGTGAGGGCGTCCAGATGGGGATTGGCCAGGATGGCGCGGTAGATCTCGGTGACGGCGTTGGAAACGGCAGGGCCGTTGGCGTCGAAGAAGTCCTGCTCAGCCTGCCAATAGGGATCGCGGGTGTCGCAGGTATAGTGGATGTTGGCCAGGTTGGCGGCGGTGGTGTAGTCGGCCATGGCGGCGCTCTGGTCGTAGTAGAGTTTCACCAGAGCTTCGTCGGAGTCGGCCGCGGCTGCGTCGGCGGCAAACTGGGCGCACCGCGCCAGAATGGCGTCAATATCGGGGCGTGCATAAGGCATTTCACTGAATTTCATGAGCGTTCATTCTCCTTCCTTGTGGCCCCGTGGGGGGCTTTATCCTGCCATTAGGATACCACAACCGAATGCAAAAGAAAAGCCAGGCACAAAAAAGTAAAAGTGAAATCCTTTCAGCCGGTGCAAGTGGGCATGAATACTCACTTTTTGGCTTTAATCCAGTGCAGCGGTGAAGGCGCCTGAACCGGCACCCTGACGCCCCGGCTTGGGGCTGTATCCCCGCTGTGAAATATGGCCGGTGTGCCTGTTCCCGGTGGAAGCGCCGTGCCCGGTGGGCCGGAAAAGCACCTTGTCTCAGCCAAAGACAGAACCCCCAGCCCAGCCATGGAAAATCCTCTCTTCTATATAAGGAAAAGCCTTTTTGCGGAAGAATCGGTGCGGCGTGCCGGTGCTGTGAACAGCAAAGGGAGAGAGGAATAAAACGGCAAGAAAAAATCCCCGCCCCGGAGTAGGAGCGAGGATTTTGCATGGCATAGGTGTTTACGGTTGGTATAGACCGAAAGAAAATTAACTCTCAGAACGCGTTGGCCCGCGAAAAATGGCGTTTTGCAGCAGTTTGCATCGTACCGTGCCGCAGGCACAGACGTAACGAACGAGCCGGAGCGAAACGGCTCCGCGGAACCTTCGGAGATCCGGAAACTGTATGGTACCCAGTGAACCCTCTTGCGCTTAGCCGATTTTTGCGGCGCGCCGCGGTGATCGCTTGCAAAAATCGGATCGCTGCGCAAGCTTCGGCTCAACTGATTCGTCCGCAGGACGCGCCGATCCAAAGAAGCCTTGCATCGTACCGTGCCACAGGCACAAACGTAACGAACGAGCCGGAGCGAAACGGCTCCGCGGAACCTTCGGAGACCCGGAAACTGTATGGTACACAGTAAAAAGCTTTTTGCTTACTTTTTCTCTGAAAAAGTAAGGCGGACGGGGCCGGAGAAGTAGAGGGTGCCGAGGGCGGCGACGGGCCCGCCGTCAGCCAGGGCGTCGGCCCGGTGCACACCGGCCGGAATGGTGTCCGCCGCCTCGGCTACGCCGCCCAGGGCCGTGATCTGGGCCGCCAGGTCAGCCGCCGGAATGGCCCGGGGACTGGGGGCCGTGACGGTCACAAAACACTTGGCCAGAGGCAGAAGCAGCTTGAGCATGTCGTCGGAATCCTTGTCCGCCATGATGCTGATGAGGAAAACGAACTTCTCACCCGGGAACCGCTCCCGCAGACTGGCCACCGTGGCCCGCATGCCGTGGGCGTTGTGGCTGCCGTCCAGCAGGAAGGGCGGGTCCCGGCGAAGCAGCTCAAACCGGCCCGGCCAGCTCACCTGGGCCAGACCCTGGCGGATGGCCTCGTCCGGAATATCCCAGCCCCGGTTCCGGAGAACCCGCAGGGCCGTGATGGCTACGGCAGCGTTGCGGGGCTGATAGCTGGCCAGCAGGGGAAGGGTCAGCCCTTCCATCCCGTCGAAATCAAAGACCAGGCCGTCCAGGCTGGCGCTGGTCCGGTGCAGACGTCCGAAATCCACCACCGACAGAGGAGCGTGCCGGGCCCGGGCGACGTCGGCAATGACCTTGTCGGCCTCGGGCTCTCCGCCGTAGCTGACCACCGGACAGCTAGGCTTGATGATGCCGGCCTTGGCAGCGGCAATGTCCGCCAGGGTGGGGCCCAGCTCTTTGATGTGGTCCATCCCCAGGGCGGTGATGACGGCGCATTCAGGGGCGGCGATGACGTTGGTGGAATCCAGCGTGCCCCCCAGGCCTACCTCCAACACCACGATATCACAGTGCTGCTGGGCAAAATAGAGCATTCCCAGGGCGGTGATGAGCTCAAACTCGGTGGGCAGGTCGGTCATGGCCTGGGCCACCGGCTGCACCCGCTCCACTAGCCGGACCAGGTCCTGGTCCGGGATGGGCTGGCCGTCGATCTGGATGCGCTCATTGAAACGATTGATGAAAGGGGAAGTAAACAGTCCCGTCTTGTAGCCGGCCTGCCGCAGACAGCTGTCCAGCATGGCGGCGGTGCTGCCCTTGCCGTTGGTGCCCGCTATGTGGACAAACCGCAGCTTGTCCTGGGGCCGGCCCAGGGCTTCCAGCAGGGTCTGGGTTCGCTCCAGACCGGGCTTGTGGCCCTGCCAGTGGATGGCATGAATATAATCCAATGCCTGTTCGTAAGTCATTCCGAACGCCTCCCGTTCAGGCTGCCCCGGGCTGCGGCCATCAGGCTGTGATTGGCCAGCAGGGCCCGCATCAGGAACCATTCCGCCACCGACAGGATCAGGGCGTTGGGGATGCGGGCGGCCAGCACGCTCCAGGGATAGCCATAGAACAGCCACAGGGCCAGCGAATTCAAAATCATGGAACCGATGACGTGGCCCAGCAGGATGCCGCCGGCCAGTCGGACGCCGTCCCGGCGGGCGGGCAGGTAACGCCAGCCCAGACCGGCAAACAGGCCCACGGCGCCGGCCCCCAGGGTGATCAGGGGATTGATGGCGTAGCCGGCCAGGACGCCGCCGATGATGTCGGCGATGGCGCCCACGGCGAAGCCGGCTGCCGGTCCGAACAGGACCGCCGCCAGCACCACCGGCAGGCTGCCCAGGTTGAACCGCAGAAAACCGGTGGAAATGCTGAACACCCGGCTGAACACGATGCTCATGGCAATGAGCAGGGCACAGAAGGTCAGACTGCGAAGGGATTTGGGACGATTCGGATTCATGGCAATGCCTCCTTTTCTGAATCCAGCCAGAGGAGGACAAAGAAACGGCCCTCCCCATGCGACAAAACCGCACAAAGGAGGGCCGTGAAATCCGGCAGCGTTCACACCGGGCCACGGGCATACCGCGGCCCGCGCCCAGGTCCATGCAGCAGCGGGATGCAGGCTGTGCACCGCGGGAAAACTTCGCCTTCGTCCGCAGCACAACTCCCCGTTGATGCGGCACTTAACGCGCACAGCCTTACTCTGTTGATCTTTTGGCAATCAGGGGGCCGGGATGGCCCCTTCCGGCCGGGCGGCCGGCATCCGCCCTGCCGGGGCGGACGGCGGCAGGCGGATGGCCTGCACTGTCTGTATTATACACGCTTTGCAGCCAGGGTGCAAGGCGCTGGAAGAACATCTTTCCCAATGGAACGACTGTCTTTTCGTGCAAGATGCCCAGAATCCGCCGCCGCCCGGCAAAAGAAAAACGGCGGCCCGTGCAGGTTGGGCCGCCGCTTTGCCCTCGCGGGCAGGCAGGGTAAATGATAAGAAGGTAAATGAAGAAAATAGCAACATTCAGGACGGAGCGCAGGGGCCAAAGGGCCTGGGAAGCAGGGAGGATACCATTCTTGTATCCAAGGCGCTCCGTTGGGATACAACATACCACTTTTCACGCGGAAATGCAAGACTTTTTTGAACAAAAAAGCCTTTGAAACAGCGTAAAAACGTATTTTCGTGAAAGCGCACAAATATAGGGGAGCTTTGCTGCAACAAATGCCGAACTTGCGCAGGGGCGTCTGTCGTTCCGGGACGGACAGCCCGCCGGCAGGGCCGGGGAGCGGGCTTTACATTCCGGCGGGGCTATGTTATGATAATCAGGTACGTTTTTATGATCTGTGGGAAAATTTGCCCGCCCGGACGGGCGGGCCGGGACGAAAGAAAAGCGAATGGAACAAGAGTCAGAGGTATATACACCCAAAATTTTGAAGAACGGGCCAGGGGGCCCGATTTTTACCACCAATGACCTGCTGCGGCTGATTGTGCCGCTGCTGATCGAGCAGCTGCTGGCCACCACGGTGGGCATGGCGGACACCATGATGGTATCCCGCTGCGGCGAGGCGGCCGTCTCGGGCGTCAGCCTGGTGGACATGATCAACAACCTGATTATCAACCTGCTGGCGGCCCTGGCCACCGGCGGCGCGGTGGTGGTGAGCCAGTATCTGGGCGCCGGCCGCAAAAAGGAGACCGACGACAGCGCCGGCCAGCTGGTTCTGCTGAGCCTGCTGCTGGGCCTGGGACTGGGCCTGTTCAGCTGGGCGCTGGCCCGGCCCATGCTGCGGCTGTTTTACGGCAGCATCGAGGCGGACGTGCTGGACGCCGGCGTCCGCTATCTGCAGGTGACGGCCCTGAGCTATCCCTTTCTGGCGCTGTACAATGCGGGAGCGGCCATCTTCCGCAGTATGGGCAACTCCAAGATTTCCATGCAGATCAGCCTGCTGATGAACGCCATCAACATTGTGGGCAATGCCGTCTGCATCTTTGGATTAAATATGTACGTAGAGGGCGTGGCCTGGCCCACCGTCATCAGCCGCGCTCTGGCCGCCGCCCTGATTCTGGCCGCCTGCGGCCGCAAGTCCAACACCGTCCAGGCCCGGATGACCCTTCGGGTGGACGGAGGCCTAGCCCGGCGGATTCTGGGCATCGGCATCCCGTCCGCCTTTGAGAACAGCCTGTTTCAGGCGGGCCGGATTGTGGTGGTGAGCATGATCTCCCTGTTCGGCACCGTTCAGATCGCCGCCAACGCGGTGGCCAACAACCTGGACGGCATGGGCTGCATCCCCGGCCAGGCCATCAGTCTGGCCATGATTACGGTGGTGGGCCGGTGCGTGGGCGCCCAGGACAACGAACAGGCGGCCGCCTATGCCCGCCGCCTGCTCAAATGGACCTATCTGACCATGGGCCTGTTCAACGGGGCTATCCTGCTGTTTATCAAACCGCTGGTGGGCATCTATGCCCTGTCGGGGGAGACCATGGAGCTGGCCATCCTGCTGGTGCGGATTCACTGCGGCTGCGGCCTGCTGCTGTGGCCGGTGGCCTTTGTCCTGCCCAACGCCCTGCGGGCGGCCAACGATGTGCGGTTCACCATGACCGTCTCGGTGCTGAGCATGGCGGTCTGGCGTCTGGGCTTCAGCTATCTGCTGGGGGTCCAGATGGGCTACGGCGCCGTGGGCGTCTGGATTGCCATGGTCATCGACTGGATTTGCCGTTCGGCCTGCTTTGTGGGGCGGTTCCGCAGCGGCGTTTGGAAAACCAAATACCTGGCGTGACGCCGGCTCGGTGCGGGCGGCGGCCATGCCCCATGCTTTAAAGCAAAAGAAGGGAACACTGTATGAAACTAGTCAGCTGGAATGTCAACGGCCTGCGGGCCTGCCTGTCCCATGGCTTTGCCGAGAGCTTTGCCGCCCTGGACGCAGACGTCTTTTGCCTGCAGGAGACCAAAATGCAGCCGGGTCAGGCTGATTTCCACCCCGAGGGCTATCAGGAGTATTTCTGCTCGGCCCAGCGCAAGGGATATTCGGGCACAGCCTGCTACTGCCGCACTCAGCCTCTGGCGGTGACCATGGGGGTGGGGATGGAGGAGCACGACCAGGAGGGCCGTGTCGTCACCCTGGAATATCCCGGTTTTTACCTGGTGAACTGCTATACCCCCAACAGTCAGGACGGGCTCAAGCGCCTGGACTACCGGATGGAGTGGGAGGCCATGTTCCGCCGGTACCTGCTGGATCTGGACGCCAAAAAGCCGGTGATCCTCTGCGGCGACCTGAACGTGGCCCATCAGGAGATCGACATCAAGAACCCCGCCTCCAACCGCCGCAGCGCCGGCTTCACCGACGAGGAACGGAACGCCATGACCCAGCTGCTGGAGGCCGGCTTTGCCGACAGCTTCCGGCTGCTGCACCCCGACGAGGTAAAGTACAGCTGGTGGAGCTACCGTTTTCGCGCCCGGGAGCGGAACGCCGGCTGGCGGATCGACTATTTCCTGGTTTCCCGGCGGATCGCCGACAAGGTGCAGGCCGCTGAAATTCATAACGAGATCATGGGCTCGGACCACTGCCCGGTGGAATTGGTCATTGATCTTTGAACCGAAAGGAGCATATAGGTATTATGGAAGAAAAACGGTCTGAGACCGCGTCCGTTGGGACCGCCGACCAACGCCTGGGCACAGCGCCCCTGCTGCCCCTGATTTTCAGCCTGGCCCTGCCCACGGCCCTGGCCCAGCTGGTCAACATGCTGTACAACATCGTGGACCGGATTTACGTGGGCCACATCCACGGCACCGGCAGCCTGGCGCTGGCCGGCCTGGGCGTGACCTATCCCATCATCGTCCTGATCACCGCCTTCTCCAACCTGGTGGGCATGGGCGGCGCGCCCCGGGCCTCGGTGGCCATGGGCCGCGGCGACTACAAGACCGCCGAGAAGATCCTGGGCAACTGCATCACCATTCTGGTGGTGCTGTCGGTGGTGCTGAGCGTGGTGTTCACCATCTACGGTGAGCCGGTGCTGCTGGCTTTCGGCGCCAGCGAAAACACCCTGCCCTACGCCATGGCCTATCTGCGGATTTACCTGCTGGGCACCATCTTTGTCCAGTTCACCCTGGGCATGACCCCCTTTATCACCAACCAGGGCTTTGCCAAGACCAGCATGGCCACCACCTGCATCGGCGCCATCAGCAACATCGTTCTGGACCCCATCTTTATCTACGGGTTCAACATGGGCGTGGTGGGCGCTGCGGTGGCCACCGTCCTGAGCCAGGCCCTGAGCATGATCTGGGTGCTTTGCTTCTTCCTGGGCAAGCGCAGCGTCCTGCGCATCCGCAAAGAAAACCTCATCCCCGACAAGGCCATTCTGGTGCTGGTGCTGTCGCTGGGCGTCTCGCCCTTCCTGATGACCGCCACCGAGTGCCTGATTCAGCTGTCCTTCAACACCGGCGCCGCCACCTACGGCGGCGACAGTGCCGTGGCCATCATGAGCATCCTGTTCTCGGTGTCCCAGATCGCCAGCCTGCCGGTTCAGGGCTTCTGCCAGGGCGCACAGCCCCTCATCGGCTATAACTTCGGCGCACAGAAGCTGGAACGCGTCCGCAAGACCTTCCAGGTCATGCTGACGGTGTCCATGAGCGTCACCACCCTGGTGGTGGCGGCGGTGGAGATTGCACCCCAGATGTTCCTGGGCCTGTTCTCCAGCGACGCGGCCATTGTGGCCATAGGCTCCGCACCGCTGCGGATTTATATGCTGGGCCACTTCTTCATGGGCGCCCAGAACGCCTGCCAGCAGACCTTCCTGGGTCTGGGCGAGGCCAAGCTGAGTATGTTCATCGCCCTGCTGCGCAAGGTGATTCTGCTGCTGCCTCTGTCCCTGGTGATTCCCCGGGTCTTTGGCCTGCTGGGCATCAGCCAGCTGCTGGGCCTGTATGTGGCAGAGCCGGTCAGCGACTTCATCTCGGCGTCCACCTGCACCATCCTGTTCTTTGTGATTGAGTGGAAGAAGCTCAATCCCGCTCCCAAAGCTACCAACTGATCAAAGGAGGCCCCATGCTGGAAAAGTATCTGTTTGTGTTTTTCGTCTCCATGGTTCCCGTCATTGAGCTGCGCGGCGCCATCCCCATCGGCTTTGGCCTGGGTCTGGACACCCTGCCCACCTATCTGGTGGCGGTGGTGGGCAACATGCTGCCGGTGCCCTTCATCTATCTGTTCGCCCGCAAGTTCCTGATCTGGGGCTACAACAAGCCCCTGATCGGCGGCATCTGCAAGTTCTTTGTGGTCAAGGGCGAAAAGGCCGGCCGCGCTCTGGAGGCCAAGGCCGGCCGCGGCCTGGTGATTGCCCTGCTGATCTTTGTGGGCGTGCCCCTGCCGGGCACCGGCGCATGGACCGGCACCCTGGCGGGGTCCATCCTGGACATGAAGTTCAAGGATGTGCTGATCGCCTGCATGGGCGGCGTCCTGATGGCCGGCATCATCATCGGCCTGGCCAGCGCCGGACTGCTGGGCGTGTTCAGCGTCTTCTTTGCGGTGTAAACCCGTTGTTGTTTCTCAAAGCTCCCGCCCCGGCGGGCGGCTTTAGAATAGAAAGGAATGGATATCTATGGATCAGGAACTGAATCAAAAGATTGACGCCTTCATTGCGGCCAACCGCGAGCAGCTGCTCGACGACATCGCCGCTCTGGTGGCCATCAACAGCGTCGAGACCGCCCCGGCGGAGGGCGCACCCTTCGGCGAGGGGGCCCGGGCCGCTCTGGACAAGGCTCTGGAGCTGGCCGGCAAGATGGGCCTTGCCACCCACAACTGTGAGGGCTACATCGGCTATGCCGAGCTGCCCGGCGCTGACCCGGACAAGTACCTGGCCACCATCTGCCATGTGGACGTGGTGCCCGCCGGAGAAGGCTGGGAGGCCGATCCCTTCACCATGCGCCGTCAGGATGGCTGGATTCTGGGCCGCGGCGTCATGGACGACAAGGGCCCCATGGTGGTGACCCTCTACGCCCTCAAGTTCCTCAAGGAGATGGGCGTGCAGCTGCGCTACCCCATCCGCGCCCTGGCCGGCACCAACGAGGAGACCGGCATGAAGGACGTGGAGTACTATCTGGCCCACAACAAGGCCCCGGCCTTCTGCTTCACCCCGGACGCTGAGTTCCCGGTCTGCAACGGCGAGAAGGGCCACTTCCACGGCAAGCTGGTCAGCCCGGTATGCAAAGGCAAGATCCTTTCCTTCACCGGCGGCGTGGCCAACAACGCTGTGCCGGACCGCGCCAGCGCCCTGGTGGACGCCGACATCGTGGGCCTGAAGAACGCCCCCAACATCACCCTGGAGCCCGAGAACGGCGGGGTCCGGGTCCGCGGCTGGGGCAAGTCGGGCCACGCAGCCAGCCCCGAAGGCACCGTCAACGCCATCGGCCTGGTGGTGGACTACCTGCTGGCCAATGACCTGTGCACCGAGGAGGAGCGGAAGTATCTGGAGGCCCTCCACAAGCTGCACAGCTCCACCGCCGGCGAGGGCCTGGGCATCGCCACTTCGGACGGTCCCTTCGGCCCCCTGACCATCATCGGCGGCCGGATCTATATGGAGGACGGCCGGATGGTCCAGACCATGGACAGCCGTTATCCCACCTCCACCAACGGCGAGGTCATCGCCCAGGCCATCCGCAATGCCATCGGCGACGGCGCCGCCCTGGAGGATGTGGACGCTGCCGATCCCTTCTATATTGAGGCAGATACCCCCGCCATCCTGGCCTGCATCGACACCTACAACCAGGTCACCGGCAAGAACGAGAAGCCCTTCACCATGGGCGGCGGCACTTACGCCCGCCACTTCCCCTATGCCGTCAGCTTTGGCCCTGAGTCCCACGACCTGGTGCTGCCCTCCTTCGGCGGCCCCATGCACGGCGCCAACGAGTCGGCCCCGGTGGACGCTCTGCTCCAGTCGGTCAAGATTTATATTCTGGCCCTGCTGCGGCTGGAGGAAATTGATTTCTGATCCATCCCCTATAAAATCATAACAAAAGGCAAAATCAACACGGTTTTTGCCTGATGGTATACAAAAAGACCCGGACCTTGCGGTGTGCCGCAGGGTTCGGGCCTTTTGCTTTATGTATGGTTACAGGGGTTTCAGCTGTTCGTTGAGGGCTACCACCGCGCAGACCTCGTTCTCCCGCACAAAGGAGACCAGCCAGCCGCCGTCCTGGCGGGTGCTCTTGAGCACCAGAGGGTCACCCCGCCGCAGAGGGCTGCGGTAGGAAATGCGGATGGAGCGCACCCCCTGGGAGAGGATCTCCTGGGGCGCGGCGTCCAGAGCCAGATTCAGATAGGCGGTGTTGTGCAGGTGGTCGTTGTAGTCCATGTCGCTGCGGCGCAGCAGAACCGGCTGTTCGTCGGTGTAGGATGTGGGAGGCCGCAGCCGGGGCAGCCGGTCGGGGAAGGCAGCGGCGTCCTCGGGCTGGTAGGCGGCCATTCGTTCAGGGGAGGGCAGCTGGGGGGTGCTGGTGCTGCGGTCCACCATGCACAGCTTGGCCTGGCCCCGGGCCAGCAGCTCCCCCGATTCGCTTTTCAGCAGCATTTCACGGGTGGCCTGGCGGGGACCATTCCGCAGCCAGGTGCTGGCCGAGAAGTTCTCCTCATAGGAGGGAGCCCGAAGCACCTGAATCCGCCAGTTGGTGACCACCCAGGCCATCCCGCAGCAGAGGCTCTCTTTCATGACGGAATACCCCACCAGCTCGGCGTGGCGGGAGGCGGTGTTCTCGAAGATGGATAGGAGGGCAGGCGGGGCCAGCAGGCCCCGCTGATCGAAGTCCTCCACCCGGGTGTGGACAGGAAGGGTGAATATCATGGTGTTGCAAACCTCCCGATATGTTAGTTCATGGGTCCGGTGCGTTCAAACATCCGGTTGACCTGCTGGGCCAGCAGGGCGTGTTCCGGCGCGGTGAGCAGAGGGTCTTTGTCCAGCAGGACAGCGGCCTCGCTCTGGGCGGCGTGAAGGGTGGCGGTGTCGTTGGCCAGGTCGGCGATCTGAAGGGCCGGCAGGCCGTGCTGGCGGCTGCCGAAGAAGTCGCCGGGGCCCCGGGTTTCCAGGTCGTACTGGGCCACCGCAAAGCCGTCGGTGGTGGAGCAGAGGAATTTCAGCCGGCTGCGGACGCTTTCGGCCTCGTTGTCGCTCACCAGAAAGCACCAGCTCTCGGCGGCGCCCCGGCCCACCCGGCCCCGCAGCTGATGCAGGGCGCTCAGGCCGTACCGCTCGGCGTTCTCGATGACCATTACGGTGGCATTGGGCACGTCCACCCCCACCTCGATGACGGTGGTGGACACCAAAGCGTCCAGCTGCCCGGTGCGGAAGTCCTCCATGACGGCGGCTTTCTCTTTGGGCTTCAGCTTGCCGTGCATCAGGCCCACCCGGCGGTTGGGCAGCAGAGCCTTGGCGGTCTGCTCGTAATAGGTTTTGACGGGGGTGAGGCTGGCGTCGGGGCCCTCCTCGATGGCGGGGCATACAATATAGACCTGACGCCCCGCGCCGATTTCCCGGTCCAGAAAGCCGTAGAGATCCTTCCGGCGGGCGCCTGTCATCACCCGGGTTTTCACCGGGCGGCGGCCGGGAGGCAGCTCGTCCAGGATGGAGATGTCCAGGTCGCCGTAAATCAGCAGGCCCAGCGTCCGGGGGATGGGGGTGGCGCTCATCACCAGCAGGTGGGGCGCGCAGCCCTTTTCGGCCAGGGCGCCCCGCTGGCGGACGCCAAAGCGGTGCTGCTCGTCGATGACCGCCAGACCCAGCCGGGCAAACTCCACCCCTTCCGACAGGACGGCGTGGGTGCCAACCACCAGATCTGCCTCCCCGGAACGGATGGCCGCCAGGGTGGTGCGGCGGGCGGCGGCTTTCAGGCCGCCGGTCAGGAGAGCCACCCGGATGCCGAATTTGGCCAGCATCCGGTTCAGGTTTTCGGCGTGCTGCTCGGCCAGCAGTTCGGTGGGGGCCAGCAGTGCCCCCTGATACCCTGCGCCGATGGCTGCCCAGAGGGCCGCTGCGGCCACCAGGGTTTTGCCGCTGCCCACGTCGCCCTGAAGAAGACGGTTCATGGACTCGGTTCCGGCCATGTCCTCCAGAATCTCATCCACCGCCCGGCGCTGGGCGCCGGTGGGGGAGAAGGGAAGGCTGGCCCAGAAGGGGGCGGGGTCAATCCGGCGCATGGGAGCGCCGGTGGAGGCGGAGCCGCGGTTTTTTATCTGGCCCATTCCCAACTGGAGCACCAGCAGCTCCTCAAAGATCAGACGGCGGCGGGCCTCCTGGGCGGCCTCCGGCGAGGAGGGCGCATGGATGTCCCGCACCGCCTGGGCCTTGCCGGGCATCCGGTATTTTTGGAGCAGGGCAGGAGGAAGCGGGTCCCCCAGCAATTCGGCATGGGGGAGAAGCTGGGCCACACAGCGGCTGATGGCGCTGCTGGTGAGGCCCTCGGTCTGGGGATAGATGGCCGCCAGGGGCGCGGCCTGCACCTGGGCGGCGGTGCGCACCTGCGGGTTCACCATCTGGCGGCGCAGCAGCCCGCCGGTGACCTCGCCCTCAAAGAAATACTCCTGGCCCACCTCCAGCTTCTGGATGGTGTAGGGATTGTTGAACCAGGTCAGCTCCAAAGTGGCCACATCGTCCCCGGCGGTGGCTTTCTCCACCCGGCGGCCCCCGGTGACGTACCGGCCGCCCTGCTTGGACAGCAGTTCGGCCCGGACCACGCACTCCACCCCGGCCGGGGCCTCGGAGGGGGGATAGGGATGGGTAAAGTCCAGATACCGGCGGGGATAATGCTCCAGCAGGTCAGCCAGGGTGCGGATGCCCAGCTTTTCAAAGCGCTGGGCCAGCTTGGGGCCCACCCCCTTGAGGTACTGCACCGGGGTGTCAGGGGTCAGGGTGGTGCGGTTTTCGGGCAAAGACGCCGGGCACATGGGCAGGGCCTCCTTTCATGGAATATGCTTATTGTAGCACCGAACCGGGGCCGGCGCAAGGAACCAAAGCTGGAACCTGCCTTTCAGCCCACAGCCCGGGCAGGGGATACAAAAAAACCGCTGTCTCCCAAAGGAAACAGCGGTTTCTGGAGGTGGCGACCAGATTTGAACTGGTGAATGAAGGTTTTGCAGACCTTTGCCTTACCACTTGGCCACGCCACCATAGAGAGCAGAAAATCTGCTCCGTTATGGAGCGGCCGACGAGGCTCGAACTCGCTACCTCCACCTTGGCAAGGTGGCGCTCTACCAGATGAGCTACGGCCGCATATTCGACGCATTTTTCCCTGCGTCCGCCCGGCGAAGGGCGCTCCATGTTATTGGAGTAGGATTTGTTGGCGACCCGGATCGGGCTCGAACCGACGACCCCCAGCGTGACAGGCTGGTGCTCTAACCAACTGAGCTACCGGGCCAAAAGAAAGGAGTGAAACTTGTCACTCCCATGGAGCGGCCGACGAGGCTCGAACTCGCTACCTCCACCTTGGCAAGGTGGCGCTCTACCAGATGAGCTACGGCCGCATATGGTGCCTCCGATCGGAATCGAACCAATGACACGGGGATTTTCAGTCCCCTGCTCTACCAACTGAGCTACAGAGGCGCACCGGACGTTGATTATTATACCGCAAAATCCAAATTTGTAAAGAGGAAAATGCAAATTTTTTCAAAAAAGTTGAAAAAGGACGTTCCGCCGCTGCTTCTTTTGCTCTGAGAGGGGCGTATATTTGACTTTTGGCCGGTGAATATGGTTAAATGAACATTTGAAAAGAATCCATCAGCAAATTTGCCGGAGGAACAACATGGCAAAAAAACAGGAATACGGCAATGAAAGCATTACTTCTTTAAAAGGGGCTGACCGGGTCCGCAAGCGTCCGGCGGTTATTTTCGGCTCCGACGGGGTGGAGGGCTGCGCCCACTCCATCTTTGAGATCATTTCCAACTCCATCGACGAGGCCCGGGACGGCTACGGCAAGGTGATCAACGTCACCCGCTGCAAGGATGGCAGCATCCGGGTGGAGGACTTCGCCCGGGGCATCCCGGTGGACTGGAACAGCGGCGAGAACCGCTACAACTGGGAGTTGCTGTTCTGTGAGATGTACGCCGGCGGCAAGTACGGCGAAGGGGACGACAACTATGAGTTCAGTCTGGGCCTCAATGGCCTGGGCCTGTGCGCCACCCAGTACGCCTCGGCCTGGATGACCGCCGACATCTACCGGGACGGCCTCCACTATCATCTGGACTTCGCCAAGGGCGAAAACGTGGGCGGCCTGCAGAAGGAACCTTATAAGGGCCGCCGCACCGGCAGCGTCATCCACTGGAAGCCGGACGAGGAGGTCTTCACCGACATCGACGTGCCGGCCAGCTATTTTAAGGATGTGCTGCGCCGTCAGGCGGTGGTCAACGCCGGCCTGACCCTCACCTTTACCGATGAAAAGGAGAAGGACCCCGCCACCGGCAAGCCCTGGCAGGAGAGCTACTGCTACCAGAACGGCATCGCCGACTATGTTCAGGAGGTGGCGGGGGAGGAGTCCCTGACCCCGGTGTTCACCTGTGAGTCGGAGGCCACCGGCCGGGACCGGGAGGACCAGCCCGATTATAAGGTGCGGATGAGCGCGGCCTTCTGCTTCTCCAATAAGGTGCAGATGCTGGAGTTTTACCACAACTCTTCCTGGCTGGAACACGGCGGCAGCCCTGAGCATGCCGTCCGCACCGCCTTTGTCTATCAGATCAACAAGTATCTGAAGGAAAAGGGAATGTACAAGAAGGGGGAGAGCAGCGTCAGCTTCCAGGACATCCAGGACTGCCTGGTGTATGTGTCCTCCAGCTTCTCCACCCGCACCAGCTATGAGAACCAGACCAAAAAGGCCATCACCAACAAGTTTATCTCCCAGGCCATGACCGACTTCCTCAAACACTATCTGGAAGTGTACTTCCTGGAAAAGCCGGAGGAGGCCCAGAAGATCTGTCAGCAGGTCCTGGTGAACAAGCAGAGCCGGGAACACGCCGAAAAGACCCGCCAGAGCATCAAAAAGACCCTGGCCACCCAGATCGACCTGGCCAACCGGGTCCAGAAGTTTGTGGACTGCCGCACCAAGGACCCCGCCCGCCGGGAACTGTATATCGTGGAGGGCGATTCGGCCATGGGCGCCGTCAAAACCAGCCGGGACAGTGAGTTCCAGGCCATTATGCCCATCCGCGGCAAAATCCTCAACTGCCTGAAGGCCGATTATGCCCGGATTTTCAAGTCGGACATCATTGTGGACCTCATCAAGGTGATGGGCTGCGGCATCGAGCTGGGCGGCAAGTACAATAAAGAGCTGGCCACCTTCAACCTGGACAATCTGCGGTTCAATAAAATCGTCATCTGTACCGATGCCGACGTGGACGGCTATCAGATCCGCACCCTGGTGCTGACCATGCTCTACCGCCTGACCCCCACCCTGATTGAAAAGGGCTATGTCTATATTGCCGAGTCCCCGCTGTATGAAATCAATACCAAGGATCAGACCTGCTTTGCCTACACCGAGGCGGAAAAGGCCGCCTTCCTGAAGAAGATCGGGGACAAAAAGTACACCATCCAGCGCTCCAAAGGTCTGGGTGAAAACGACCCCGAGATGATGTGGCTGACCACCATGAACCCGGAGAGCCGCCGCCTGATCAAGGTGATGCCCACCGACGCGGCCCAGACGGCCCAGGTGTTCGATATCCTGCTGGGCGATAACCTGGCCGGCCGCAAGGACCACATTGCCGCCCACGGGGCGGAGTATCTGGACGAACTGGATCTGTCCTGACAGACCGCGCACAACCGGGAGATGAAACGATAAAACTATGGCGAAAAAAGCAACCAAAAAGCAAACCAAACCGGTGCGGCCCCAGCTGGGAGAAGGGGTGGAAATCCTGAACGCGGGCAGCGTCCTGGAGGACCCCATCACCCGCACCCTGGAAACCAACTATATGCCCTACGCGATGAGCGTCATCGTCAGCCGGGCCCTGCCCGAGATCGACGGCTTCAAGCCCGCCCACCGCAAGCTGCTGTACACCATGTACGACATGAACCTGCTGAAGGGGGTGCGGACCAAGTCCGCCAACATCGTGGGCGCCACCATGCACCTGAACCCCCACGGCGACGCCGCCATTTACGACACCATGGTCCGCATGGGCCGGGGCAACGAGAGCCTGCTGGTGCCCTACGTGGACAGCAAGGGCAACTTCGGCAAGGCCTACAGCCGGGATATGTCCTACGCCGCCGCCCGTTACACCGAGGCCCGGCTGGAGCCGGTGTGCGAGGAACTGTTTCGGGACATCGACAAGGAGACGGTGGACTTTGTCCCCAACTACGACGGCACCACCACCGAGCCCACCCTCCTGCCGGTGACCTTCCCCACCATCCTGGCCAACAACACCCTGGGCATCGCGGTAGGCATGGCCTGCAACATCTGTTCCTTCAACCTGGCCGAGCTGTGCACCACCACCATCGCCCTCATCAAGGACCCCCAGCACGACATCGGGACCACCATGCCGGCCCCCGATTTTGTGGGGGGCGGCCAGATTCTCTACGACGCCGCCCAGATGCGGGAAATCTTTGAGACCGGCCGGGGCAGCGTCCGGGTCCGGGCCCGCTGGCAGGCGGTTCCCGGCCAGAACATGATCGAGATCACCCAGATCCCTCCCACCACCACGGTGGAGGCCATCATGGATAAAATCGCCGAGCTGGTCAAGGCCGGCAAGCTGAAAGAACTCAGCGACATGCGGGACGAGACCGACCTGAACGGCCTCAAGCTGACCCTGGACCTGAAGCGGGGTGTGGACCCTGCCAAGCTGATGACCCGGCTGTTCAAGCTGACCCCCCTGGAGGACAGCTTCAGCTGCAACTTCAATATTCTGGTGTCGGGCCAGCCCCGGGTGATGGGCGTCCGGGAGATTCTGCAGGAGTGGACGGCCTTCCGCACCGAGTGCGTCCGCCGCCGCACCTACTATGATCTCCACGGCAAGGAAAAACGCCTCCACCTGCTGGAAGGCCTGGCGGCCATCCTGCTGGACATCGACAAGGCCATCCGCATCATCCGGGAGACCGAGGAAGAGGACGAGGTGGTCCCCAACCTGATGATCGGCTTCGGCATCGACGAGCAGCAGGCCGACTATGTGGCCGAAATCAAGCTGCGCCACCTGAACCGGGAATATATCCTCAAGCGGACCGGCGAAATCGACGCCCTGAAAAAGGAGATCGACGACCTGAACGACATCCTGGCCAAGCCCGCCCGCATCCGGAAAATCATCATTCAGGAGCTCACCGCCGTGGCCAAAAAGTACGGCCAGCCCCGCCGCAGTGAGATCCTCTACGACCTGCCCGAGGAGGAAGCCGCCGCCGCAGAGGAGGCAGTGCCCGACTACCCGGTCACCGTCTTTTTCACCCGGGAGGGCTATCTCAAGAAGATCCCGCCCCAGAGCCTGCGGACGGCCGGCGCCCACAAGCTCAAGGAAGGGGACGAGATTGTGGTCCAGGCCGAGGCCCGGAACAATCTGGAGGCTCTGTTCTTCACCGACCAGCATCAGGTCTACAAGACCCGTCTGGCCGAGTTTGAGGACGGGAAGGTGGGCCAGATGGGCATTTATCTGCCCACCCGCCTGGGCATGGACGAGGGGGAGAACATCGTCTCGATGGTGCTGACGGGGGATTACAGCGGCTGGATGCTGTTCTTCTTTGCCAGCGGCAAGTGCGCCAAGATCCCCCTGTCGGCTTACGCCACCAAACAGAACCGCCGCAAGCTGCTGCGGGCCTACAGCGACAAGGACCCCCTGTCCACCATGCTGTTCCTGCCGGAGGAGGCCGAAATCGCCATCCGCACCAGTGCGGGCCGGCTGCTTCTGGTGGGCTCGGCTCAGATCCCCGAAAAGGCCACCCGTGACAGCCAGGGCGTGGCGGTGGTGACCCTCAAGCGGAACCAGTCCATCACCTCGGTGCGCCCGGCGGCCGGGCTGGACCTGGCCGACCCCCACCGGTACCGGGTCCGCACCCTGCCGGCGGCGGGCGCTCTGCTGCGGGGCGAGGACATTGCAGAACAGACCAGCCTGCTGTAAGGCCGGCCGGAAAGGAAGAACCAATGCAGAACATTGACCTGATCTGTCTGGGCAAGCTGAACGCCAAATACTGCGCCGAGGGCGTGGCGGAATACGCCAAGCGGCTGTCCGCCTTTGCCAACTTCCGGATCATCGAGCTGCCGGAGGAGAAAATCGAGGAAAAGAACGCTTCCCCCGCCCTGGTGGCCCGGGCCCTGGAAAAGGAGGGCAAGGCCATCCTGTCCAGCCTACGCAAGGGGGAGAGCCTGGTGGCTCTCTGCGTGGAAGGGAAGATTGTTTCCAGCGAGGACCTGGCGGATCTGCTGGCCCAGAAGGCCGGCAGCGGCGCCGGGGATGTGGCCTTTGTGATTGGCTCCTCCCACGGGCTCTCCGATGAGGTCAAGCGGGCCGCCTCGGCCCGCATCAGCCTGGGACGGATCACCCTGCCCCATCAGCTGGCCCGCCTGGTGGTGACCGAACAGCTCTACCGGGCCTGCACCATCAACGCCGGCATGAAGTACCACAAATAAAACCACAGCAAACGAAAAGCGCCCCCGATCTTTGAACCGAACCAGTAAAAACAGACAATAGACAAAACGCCCCCTGTGTAGGAAAATAAACCTATACAGGGGGTGTTCGTATGTCCAGACAAAAATACACACATATCCAAG
>NZ_NFKB01000045.1:0-26911 GCF_002160175.1 Faecalibacterium sp. An192 | reverse complement strand
CCTTCGGCGGGTTTCTCGCCGCCCTCCGCCGGGAAAAGGGCCTCACCCAGCGCCAGCTGGCCGAGACGCTCTTTGTGTCCGACAAGGCCGTCAGCAAGTGGGAGCGGGGTCTGAGCATCCCCGACCCGGCCCTGCTGATTCCCCTGGCCGAGGCCCTGGGGGTGACGGTGACCGAACTGCTGCTGTGCCGCCGGTGCCCTCAGGCCCAGCCCATGACCGCGGCGGCGGTGGAGCAGGCCGTCCAAACCGCCATCACCTATCCCGGCTCCAAAGCCCCGCGGGCTTTTCAGGCCCAAAACCGCCGTCAGGCCCTCTGGTTCCTGCTGGCGCTGGCGGCGGGGGCCGCCGGGATGTACGGCTGTCACCGGTGGGGCGGGTGGAGCGAGAACCTGCTGCTCTCGGTGCTGCTGGCCGCAGGGTTCGGGGGGTATTTCTGGCTGCTGGTGCCCCTGCAGCTCCCGGATCTCTACGACCAGCACCCCATCGGCTTTTTCTGCGACGGCATCCTCCGGATGCACCTTCCCGGCCTGGCCCTCAACAACCAAAACTGGCCCCGGGTGGTGTTGGCCGCCCGGGTCTGGGCCTGCCTGGCGGTGTCCCTCCTGCCTCTGCTCCATCTGGCCGCGGCCCTGTGGGCCCCCGCCGGGTGGATGGGATGGCTGGAATACGTCAGCCTGTTTTTGCTGCTGGGCGGGCTGTTCCTGCCCATGTACGCGGCAGGCCGCCGCTGACCCTCCAAGCCTCCTCCCGCCAAACCCCGCAAAAGACCGGCCCGTCCTCTGTGCACAGCCCCCAAGCGGCCGGTTTGGGTTTGGGGGGCAGGTTTCCCCTCCTGTCCGGCCCGCCCGGACACGCCAAAGCGCCCCCCGCGGGGAAACCCGATGGGAGGCGCTTTGCTGCGTGTATTGGATTTTGCTTTTTTATCGCTCCTGGGCGTAGCGGGCCAGAAACTGGCGGGTACGCTCCTGTTTGGGGCGCTCAATGACGTCGTGGGCGGGGCCCTGCTCCACAATGACGCCGCCGTCCATGAAAATGATCTGGTCGGCCACGTCCCGGGCAAAGGCCATTTCGTGGGTGACGATGATCATGGTGGTCTTCTGCTCGGCCAGGGAGCGGATGACCTTCAGCACCTCGCCGGTGAGCTCGGGGTCCAGGGCGCTGGTGGGCTCGTCAAAACAGAGGATATCGGGATGGAGGGCCAGCGCCCGGGCGATGGCCACCCGCTGCTGCTGGCCGCCCGAAAGCTGGTGGGGGTAGTGGTTGGCCCGGTCGGCCAGGCCCATCCGGGCCAGCAGTTCCCGGCCCTCGGCCTCGATGGCGGCGTGAATTTCCTTTTTGCGGGCCTTGTAGTCGGGCTGTTCCTTGGCCAGCAGTTCCTTGGCCAGGGTCACGTTCTGCAGGGCCGTATACTGGGGGAACAGGTTGAAGGACTGGAACACCAGCCCGAAGTGGAGCCGCTTGCGGCGGACTTCCGCCTCCCGCTGGGTGGCGGGGTCGGCGGCGTCGAACAGAGTCTCCCCGTTCACCAGGATCTGACCCCGGTCGGGGGTCTCCAGAAAGTTCAGGCACCGCAGCAGGGTGGTCTTGCCGCTGCCCGAAGACCCGATGATGGCCAGGGCCTGGCCCTTCTCCAGGTTAAAGCTGATGTCCTCCAGCACGCGGGTGGCGCCGAAGTGTTTTTCGATGTTCTTGACTTCCAGAACCGGCATACCGCGCACCTCCTCAGCGGAAATAATCCAGCTTCTTCTCGGCCCAGCGGAACAGCAGCGTCAGAATGCCGTTGACCACCAGGTAGAACACAGCCGTATAGAACAGGGGCCAGATCATGCCCTTTTTGATGTAGGATTCGCCCATCCAGATGATCTCATACACCGAGATAACCCGCACCAGGGCGGTGTCCTTCACCAGGGTGATAAACTCGTTGCCCATAGGGGGCACAATCCGCTTGATGACCTGCAGCAGGGTGACCTTGAAGAAAATCTGGCTGCGGGTCATGCCCAGCACCTCGCCGGCCTCGTACTGGCCCCGGGGGATGGACTGGATGCCGCCGCGGTAAATTTCGGAGAAATAGCAGGCGTAGTTGATGACAAAGGACAGCAGCGCCGCCCCGAACCGGGGCAGCAGCGGCAGGTCAAACAACAGGCCGGGGCCATAGAAGATAATCAAAATCTGGATCATCAGGGGGGTGCCCCGCACCACCCAGACCACCATGCTGACAAACCAGCGCAGCGGGGTCAGGCGGCTCATGGCGCCCAGGGCGATCACCAGGCCCAGCGGCAGCGCAAACAGCAGGGTCAGGGCGAACAGTTTCAGGGTGGCGCCCAGTCCCTCCAGCAGCGTCAGGGTGACGGACAGCAGCATAACGGATTCCCTCTCTTTACAGGCGGATCATGTACATGACAGGAACATTTGCCCCAGGGTGCCGCAGCCCTCTGGGGCAAATGTTCCAGAATAACAGGCAGGCGCTCAGCGCCCGGGGGGATTATTTTTCGATCACCGACTCCTGGACGCCGTAGGTGGTGGCGGTCTCCATGACGGTGCCGTCGTCATAGGCTTCCTTCCAGAAGGTGTTGAAGGCGTCGGTCAGGTCGGAACCCTTGCGGAAGGCCACGCCGTACTCCTCGCTGTTCAGCTGGACGGTGTAGGTCAGGTCGGGATAGCTGGTGCCCTCGCCGATCATGGCGCCCGCCATCAGCAGGTCGATGACGCAGGCGTCGGATGCGCCCGAAGCCACTTCCATCAGGGCGTCGGCCTGGGTGGTCTTGGCCACATAGTTCAGGCCCAGCTCATCCAGCTGTGCGGCGCCGGCCGAGCCGTTCTCCACCGCGAAGTTCAGCCCCGACAGGCTCTCCACCGTCTGATAGTCGGCGGCCTTGTCGGCCGGCAGAACCACCACCTGGCCGTTGTTGCAGTAGGGTTCGGACACCGAGGCGCCATTGGTCACCTCATCGGTGATGGTCATGCCGTTCCAGACGGCGTCCACGCCCTTGGTGTCCAGCTCCATCAGCTTGTTGTCCCAGTTGATCTCCAGGAACTCCACCTCAACGCCCAGGTATTCGCCAAAGGCCTTGGCCATGTCGGCGTCAAAGCCGATCCACTCGCCGCTGTCGTCCCGGTAGTCCATGGGGGCAAAGTCGGTCATGCCCACCACCAGGGTGCCCTTGTCCTGGACATAGGCCAGGTCGCTTTCGGCCGGGGCGGCCGAATCCGCCGCGCTGGAGGCGCTGGCTGCGGCATCGGAACCGGCGGCCGAACCGGCTGCGCTGGAGGCCGCGGTGGTGGTGCCGCCGCAGGCCGCAAAAGACAGGGCCATGGCCGCCGTCAGGAACAGCGAAACTGCTTTCTTAAACTTTCTCATGGTAGATCCTCCTTACTACTGAGGCCGCCCCCTCCGGTACGGCCTCCCCGCTCCATTCTTTTTACCACGCTAAAGTGGTGCAGTGATAACGTCTTGAATTTTAGCACACCACGCCCCGCTTGTAAAGCCATCGGCCCGTCCCCGGGACATTTTCGTCCATTTCCCCAAAAACCGCCCCGAAAAGCTATGGATTTTGCGGGATATTTCCAGCCCGGACAACAAAAAAGACGAATGTCTTTCGACATTCGTCTTTTGGTCGGAGCAGCGGGATTTGAACCCACGGCCTCCTAGTCCCGAACCAGGCGCGCTACCAGCTGCGCTATGCCCCGAAAATACCGCAGCGGGTTGGGCTGCGGTTTGGTTGGGGATGAGAGAATCGAACTCCCACAAGTAGAGTCAGAGTCTACCGCACTACCACTATGCAAATCCCCATCATGTTATTCAGTTGTCGCAGCGGCTCGGCCGTCCGCTGACAAGGGATATTATACTCCATATGGGCGGCGTTGTCAACTGTTTTTTCAAGTTTTTGGGCGCAGGATTTTCCGGCCCGGGCGGGCGGGACGCAGACAGGCATTTTTTACAAAAAGCGGGCCGAAAAACCTTGACAGATGAGGCATTTCGGACTAATCTTAATACATCTTAATAAAGAAGGTACGGGTGCAGCGGCTGCCGGCAGGGGGGCGCTGCGCCTCCATCAAACACAGAAACGAGGGATAACCATGAAAAAACGTGTTGGCATTCTGACCGCCGGCGGCGACTGCCCCGGCCTGAACGCGACCATCCGGGGCGTAGCGAAAGCGCTGTATGTGCGGATGGGCGACAACGTGGAGATCATCGGCATTCTGAACGGCTATCACGGCCTGATCAACGGCGACTACAAGAAGATGGAGCCGGATGATTTCCGCGGGCTGCTGACCCTGGGCGGCACGATTCTGGGCACCAAGCGGACCCCCTTCAAGATGATGCAGGTCATCGAGGAGGACAAGATCGACAAGGTCGCCGCCATGAAAAAGACCTACAAGGACCTGAAGCTGGATTGTCTGCTGTGTCTGGGCGGCAACGGCACCCACAAGACCGCCAACCTGCTGTCCCAGGAAGGGTTGAACATCATCGGCCTGCCCAAGACCATTGACAACGACATTTACGGCACCGATGTGACTTTTGGTTTCCACACGGCGGTGGACATTGCCACCGACGTCATCGACCGGATTCACACCACCGCCGGCAGCCACAGCCGGGTGATGTGCATTGAGATCATGGGCAACAAAGCCGGCTGGCTGACGTTGTACGCAGGCATTGCCGGCGGCGCAGACATCATCCTGCTGCCCGAGCTGCCCTACGACATCGACCGTGTCTGTGCCGCCGTGGAGCGTCGGGCCAAGAACGGGTCCAACTTCTCCATCATTGCGGTGGCGGAGGGTGCCCTGAACGCCGAGGAAGCCCGGATGAAGCGGAAAGAGTGGACGGCCAAGCGTGCAGAGGCCGGCTTTGGGGCCACCGCCACCAACCGCATTGCGGCGGCGGTCCAGAAAAAGACCGGCATGGAGACCCGTGTGTGCATTCCGGGCCACATGCAGCGGGGCGGCACGCCCTGCGCCTATGACCGCGTCCTGTCCACCCAGTTCGGCAGCCATGCGGCCAAGCTGGTGGAGGCGGAGCGCTACGGCGTGACGGTGGCCATGGTGAACGGCCGGGTCATTGAGAACCGGCTGGAGGACGTGGCTGGCAAGAGCCGCAACATCCCCGAGAGCTGCGACCTGCTCACCGTCGCCCGCCGCATGGGCATCAGCCTAGGCTAAGTTACTTTTCTGGAAGAAAAGTAACCAAAAGACTTTCAATGTGTACCATGAAGTTTCCGGGTCTCCGGAACTTCCGCGGGGCCTTTACGCCCCAGCTCGCTCGTTACGTTTGCGCCTGTGGCGCGGTGCGATGCAAAGTCCGTTTTGACCTGCTTTTCTCACTTGGTACGCCCTGAAAACCCATAAAAACCGCAACCCCTGCCCTGTTGATTTGGGCGGGGATTGTTTTTGGTTTAGAGCCCCATGGGGGCGAGCCCGCAGGGCTGGGGGTTCCTCTATTGGGCGGTTGGGTGGGTTTAGATCATAAAAGGGTATCACCTTGCAATTTCAAAGTGTACGCCCTACAGCACCAAAAGACACACCGAACCGCCAGCCCGCTGAGGCGGGCATATGGTACCAATCGGAGCGGCGGGCAAAAGCCGTTAAGAAAAACACCCGTGCCACCGTTTGAGGCCCTGTAAGTTTTTACGGGCCAGGCATGACAGTGTTTTTTAGGCTTTTGAACGCCGCGACTTCCTCTTTTGGGTCCAGGAGTCAGTCCTCTTGCGCTTAGCCGATTTTTGCGGCGCGCCGGGGACGGCGCTTGCAAAAACCGGAGCGCTGCGCCAGCTTCGGCCCGGCTGTTTCGTCCACTGGACGCGCCGGGCCAAAGCTGCCCTGGTCGTTAGGGTGGGTAGGGAGTCCAGAGGCTGCGAAGCCGAGGCGCTGCCTGCGGCAGATACAGCCGAGGCGGAGCAGGGGCAGCCGTCCAAATTTTCAAGCGGGCAGCGCCCCGCGCTGAAAATTTGGGTAACGGCAACCCGGACCTAGGGAGGGGGAGTCGAAACCCCCTCCCTGCTCCGCCTCGGCTGCGCAGCCAACCACGCCTCCCTGTTTCGTCCACAGGACGCGGTCGGCTCTGCTGCCCCCTTAGAGCTCTAAACCAGAAAACCCCCGCCCAGATAAGTAGGGCGAGGGTTGTTCTTGTTTTATAGGTTTTCAGAGCGTACCAAACGGCAAAATCAGGCTATCCGAAACTTCGCATCGTACCCGGGCACAGCCCGGACGTCGAGTGAGCGCGGCGAAGTGTGCCGCCGGCTGGGCCTTCTAAAGAGCGGCCAGAGTGGATGGTACCCATTGAAAAGCTTTTTGGTTACTTTTTCTCCGAAAAAGTAACTTATTTGTTCTTGTACATTTCCTCGTAGTACTTCTGGTAGTTGCCCGAGGTGACGTTGTTCATCCACTCCTCGTGGGACAGATACCAGTCGATGGTCAGGACGATGCCCTTCTCGAAGGGGGTCTCGGGATACCAGCCCAGATCGTTCTTGATCTTGGTGGGGTCGATGCCGTAGCGGCGGTCGTGGCCCAGACGGTCGGCCACGTGCTTGATCAGGTCCTCGCTGATGCCGTCATCCGCGAGCCGGTCGTGCAGCTGGCTGATGATGGTCTTGACGATGAAGATGTTGGGCCGCTCGTTGTGGCCGCCCACATTGTACACCTCGCCGATCCGGCCGCCCTCGGCCACCATGTCGATGGCCTTGCAGTGGTCCTCCACATACAGCCAGTCGCGGATCTGCATGCCGTCGCCGTACACCGGCAGCTGCTTGTGATGCTTGACGTTGTTGATCATCAGGGGGATCAGCTTCTCGGGGAACTGGTAGGGGCCGTAGTTGTTGGAGCAGCGGGTGATGTTGATGGGCATGCCGTAGGTGTCGTGGAAGGCCATGACGAACATGTCAGCGCTGGCCTTGGAGGACGAATAGGGGCTGTGGGGACACAGCGGGGTGGTCTCCATGAAGAAGCCCTCGGCGCCCAGTGCGCCGTACACCTCGTCGGTGGACACCTGCAGGTACTTCTTGCCCTCTTTCCAGGTCTTGGCCTCGGGGTCATACCAGGCCTCCTTGGCCCGCTGCAGCAGGTTCACGGTGCCCATGACGTTGGTCTGGACGAAGATCTCCGGGTTGGCGATGCTGCGGTCCACGTGGCTCTCGGCGGCGAAGTTGATGACGTAATCGAAATCATACTTCGCAAACAGGCTCTGCACCAGTTCCTTGTCGCAGATGTCGCCCTGGACAAAGACGTGGCGGGGGTCCCCCTCGACGCCCTTCAGGTTCTCCAGGTTGCCGGCATAGGTCAGCTTGTCCAGGTTTACCAGAAGGATATCGTCATGCTTTTTCAGCATATAGTATACGAAGTTGGAGCCGATGAAGCCGGCGCAGCCGGTAATCAGATAGGTTTTCATAGCGTTCCTTTCTCTGTTGCATGGCGGCGGGGCCGCAGCGAGCGGCCCGCCAAAGAAATTCCCCCAAGACGGCGCGGGACTGCCCGGGGGAATGTGGATTGCAGACGTAGGGCCAGGGGACAGGTCTTCCCTGCCCCGCCGGGATTATTTCATGCCGTTGTCGCCGTCCCAGTGTTCAAAGAAGCAGGCCAGAGCCTCCTGCCAGGGGCGCACCTCGTTGCCCACCGAGCAGCGCAGAGCCCGGTTGTCCAGGGCGCTCCAGTGGGGGCGGTCGGCGCTGTCGGGGTGCTTGGCCTTGTATTCGGCGCTGGTGCAGGGGGCCACGGTGGCGTCCACCCCGGCCAGGCGAATGATCTCGCTGGCGAAGTCGTACCAGGAGCAGATACCCTCGCCGGTGCAGTGGTACAGGCCGTACTCATGGGTGACGCACAGCTGGAGGATTTCGTGGGCCAGATCCACCGCATTGGTGGGGTTGCCCAGCTGGTCGTTGACCACTTCCAGCTTGCCGAACTTTTTGCCGGCGTTGACGATGGTCTTGACGAAGTTCTTGCCGTAATAGCTGTACAGCCAGGCGGTGCGGACGATGAAGTGGCGGTGGCAGAACCGTGCCACATACTTCTCGCCCATCAGCTTGGTGGAGCCGTAGGCGCTGATGGGGTCGGGCAGGCAGGCCTCGTCCTGGGGGATGCCGCCGTTTTCCCGGCCCGAGAACACATAGTCGGTGGACACATGGACCAGACGGGCGCCCATCTTTTCGGCGGCCTGGGCCAGATTGCGGGGGCCCAGGGCGTTGGCCTTGTAGGCGGCGTCGTGGTTCACCTCGCAGCCGTCCACGTTGGTGTAGGCGGCGCAGTTGATGATGACATCCGGCTTGAACCGGCGGATATAGTCATCCACTGCCTTATAATTGGAAATATCCAGCTCGGGCAGGTCCACCGCGATGACGGTGGCGTTCAGCAGCTTCTCGGGGATGGGGCCGATTTCGCTCTTGCCCTCCCGCAGCTGCTTGATGATTTCGGTGCCCAGCTGGCCCTTGCAGCCGGTGACAATGATTTTCATAGACTGCCTCCCCTCTCAGTATCTCAGCTTGCCGTCGGCCACGTTCTTCAGGTGCTGGCCGTAGGGAGATTTGCCGTAGCGCTCGGCCGACTCCAGCAGCTTTTCGCGGCTGATCCAGCCGTACTTGAAGGCGATTTCCTCCGGGGCGCTGATCTTGATGCCCTGGCGCTTTTCGATCATGCGGACGAAGTCGGCCGCATCCACCAGGCTGTCCATGGTGCCGGTATCCAGCCAGGCAAAGCCGCGGCCCAGCAGCTGGACGTCCAGCTGGTCCTGCTTGAGGTACATATCGTTCAGGGTGGTGATTTCCAGCTCGCCGCGGGCGGAGGGCTTGACCTGCTTGGCCATTTCGGCCACCTTGCTGTTGTAGAAATACAGGCCGGTGATGGCGTAGTTGCTCTTGGGGTGGGCGGGCTTCTCCTCCACGCTCAGGACCTTGCCGTTTTCGTCAAACTCCACGATGCCGAACCGCTCGGGGTCCTGGACATAGTAGCCAAAGACGGTGCAGCGGCCGTTTTCCTCGGCGTTGTGGACCGCATTCTTCAAAATGCGGGAGAAGCCGTTGCCATAGAAGATGTTATCGCCCAGAATCATGGCGCAGCAGTCGCCGGCGATGAACTCCTCGCCCAGGATGAACGCCTGGGCCAGGCCGTCGGGCGAGGGCTGGACCTTATACTGCAGATGGATGCCATACTGGCTGCCGTCCCCCAGCAGGGCCTCGAACCGGGGGGTATCCTCGGGGGTCGAGATAATCAGGATATCCTGAATGCCGGCCAGCATCAGGGTGGACAGGGGGTAATAAATCATGGGCTTGTCGTAGACCGGCAGCAGCTGTTTGCTGGTGACCATGGTCAGCGGGTAAAGCCGGGTGCCGGCGCCGCCGGCGAGAATAATGCCTTTCATCTTGTGCACTCCTTTTTGAACGTCAAAAGTTGTGCAGCTCCCGGGTGGGGCGGCCCAAGGCCGCCGCCTGCCCGATCATAAAGCGGAGGCTGCGTCCGCTGTAAACAAAATCAAAAAAGGCCCGCCCCTCTCGTACAGGAAAGCGGGTCTCTTTCTATTTTACACTGCCAGGGGCAAAAAAGCAACACGAAACCGTGCCCTCACCAGGCAAAACCCCACTTGCGGAAGTAGCGGCAGAGGCTGCGGGCCTGCCAGATCATGGGGCCCAGGCTGCGGTGGGCGGCCCGGTGCCACAGATGGATGGCGGAGAACTGGGGCACCAGCCACACCTGTCCCTGGCGGAGCATCTTCTGGGTGAGGTCGGCGTCCTCCACGTACATGAAATAGCCCTCGTCGAAGCCGGCCGCCGCCCGGAAGGCGGAGGTTTTCACCGCCGAGAAGCTGCCGGTACAGAATTCGATCTGCCGCGGGGCGGACAGGTCCTCCCCGGCCATCACATAGGCGTCGTTGTACTTTTTCAGGAAGGTGAGGACGCTCAGCTGGCGGTAAATCATGGCCCCCAGGCTGCACCGGCGCAGGGGCAGCACCTGGGTGCGCCCGTCGGGGAAGCAGAGGCTGGGCCGGGCCATGACGGCCTGGGGATGGGCTTCCATCCACTCGGCCAGGTCGGACAGGGTGTCGGCGGTGAGCTGAATATCGGGGTTGAGGATAAAATGGTAGTCGCTGGCCAGCTCGGGCAGGACGGTATTGTGTCCCGCGCCGAATCCCCCGTTGCGGGCCCGGCACACCACCCGGACGGTCTGGTTCTCCGCCGGGCGGAGGCGGCCGTCCTTCAGGGCCTGGTGGAGCTCATCGCCGGTGCCGTCGGGGCTGGCGTTGTCCACCAGATAGAGGGTCAAAGGGTGGCGGCGGGTGTGTTCCAGCACCGAGGCGGCGGCCTGCAGGGCCTCGTCACAGTCGTTGTAGGTGACAATACAGGCTGACAGATTCAATTCCACGGTCCTCCCTCTCCTCAGTCCAGGGGCCGCAGCTTGATGCGGAAGTCATCCCGGTCCAGGTCAAAGTTGGGGTTCAGGCAGGGGTCGCCGGCGGCCAGCTCCTTTTTCCAGCGGGTCTGGAACCGGGTCACCTCCGACACGAAGCGGGCCCGCTTTTCGGGGGCCTCGTCCAGGCCGCGGCTCTTGCTCTCGTAGTGGTAGAGCATGGCGAAGGGGGTGAACACGTTCTGATAGCCGGCGTTCCGGACCCGGACGCAGAAGTCCACGTCGTTGAAGGCCACCGCAAAGCTCTCGTCCAGGCCGCCCACCTTCTCGTACAGGTCGCGGCGGATCATGAGGCAGGCGCCGGTGACGCCGTAGACGTCGTGGGCGTAGATCAGCCGGCCCATATAGCCGGGGTTGGACACCTGGAAGTTCTTGTGCATATGGGCGGCCAGGGTCAGATGGCCAAAGCCCAGACCGGCGTGCTGGATGGTGTCGTCGGGGTAGAGCAGCTTGGCGCCCACGCAGCCCACCCGCTCCTGCTGGGCGAACATGACCATTTCCTCCAGCCAGCGGGGGGTGATGACTTCGGTGTCGTTGTTGAGCAGCAGCAGGTATTCACCGGCGGCAAACTTGGCGCCGAAGTTGTTCAGGGCGCTGTAGTTGAAGCCGGTGCCCTCCCAGCGGACCACCCGGAAGGTGTCAGGATGCTGTTTTTCCAGCTTTTCATAGGTGCGGAAGGTCTCGTCCTCTTTGCTGTTGTTCTCGATGACCAGGATCTCAAAGTCGGGATAGGTGGTCTTGGCGTAGATGGACTCGACGCAGGTGCGCAGGTCTTTGGAATGGTCGCAGCTGGGGATCAGGATGCTGACCTTGCCGGGATGCTGGATGGTGTAGTCGGTCTTGTAGAAGCCGGGGGTGTCGGGAATCATGGACACCTCGTCCACCGCCACACCCACCCGCTCATAGTGGGCATACAGGGCCTTGACGGCGGCTTCCAGGCAGTAGAGCTTGGCCTCGATGCCGCCGGCCACGCTGGTGGGGCTGGCCCGCCAGTAGTAGAGCACGTGGGGAATATGGACCACCTTCTGGGCTTTTTCGGTGAGGCGGAGGTACAGGTCGTAGTCCTGGCTGCCGTTGTACTCGCCCCGCTCGCCGCCGCCGGCGGCTTCCAGCAGGCTGGCCTTAAAGACGCTCAGGTGGCAGATATAGTTGTTGGCCCGCAGGTTGTCCAGCATGAAGTCGGGCTTGAGGTGGTAGAGGGTGGTGTGCTCCACCTGGCCCTCAAAGGTGACCTCGTCGGTGTAGACGAAGTCGGCCCCCTGCTCCACAATGGCCTGGGCCACATACCACAGGGCCGAGGGATGCAGGATGTCGTCATGGTCCAGCAGGGCGATGTATTCCCCTGTGGCCAGGGCGAAACCGGCGTTGGTGTTGCCGGCAATGCCCTCGTTGCGTTCCAGCTTCTGGTACCGGATGCGGCTGTCCTGGGCCATACGGGCCTGGACGGCCTGGCCCACCTTTTCGTCCTGGCCGGCGTCCACCAGGCACAGCTCCCAGTTTTGGTAGGTCTGGTTGACCACCGAGTCCAGCAGCTCGGTCAGGAAGTTCAGCGGGGTGTTGTACAGAGGCACCACGATGCTGATTTTGGGCCCGTTGGGCTGGTTCTGGGCCTGGCGGACCAGCAGGTCCACCGGAGCCAGGCGGCTGGCCTGGAAGGTGCGGCCGGGGAAATGGGCCTGATAATACTTGGCGTCCTGGCGGCGTTTGGCCAGACCGGCAAAGCCCTCCCGGCGCAGCTGGGCCAGCAGGACAAACAGCGGGAAGGTATGCCACAGCTGCCGCAGCTTGCTGAGCAGGTAGCGGACCGGCCAGGTGATTTTCCAGCAGGTGGAACCGGTGACGTTGTTCAGGGCGGTTTCCAGCTGGTTTTCGTGCTCGTGGGCGGCGGACAGCTCGCTGCGCTGGTGGTCGGTGAGCTTCTGGTAATCGCGGCAGCTCTGCTCGGCCCGGTCCAGCTTGATGCGCAGGCTGTCCAGTTTTTCCTCATAGGCGGCGGTCAGGTCCCGGGCCTCGCCGGCGGCAGGACAGAACAGGGCCGCGCCGGCCAGCGCGCCCCAGCTCTTCCAACCAAAGTCCCGCCGGAGGCCGGCGGCAGCCATGGCCTCGGCCCAGACGGGCAGGGCGGAAGCCTCCTCGGGCTCCGGGGCCAGAAACAGCAGGCGGCTGCCCGGCAGGGACTCGGGCGCAGGAACATCCCCGCCCTGAATCACCACCAGGTCATACTCCGACGGCCAGCCGGCGGGCAGGGTGTAGCCAGCGTCCAGCCAGTCCTCCCCTGCCTTGCCGGCGCCCAGGCCGAAAGCTTCGATATTCCGGCCGCGGAGGGCGGCGGTCAGGCCCTGGTCCCCCAGGACCAGCACCCGCCGGGGCCCAAACTCCGGCTCCAGCAGGCGGGCCAGCTCTTTTTGCTGCCGGGCCTGCTCCTTTTTCTTCAAATCTTCTGCGCTCTGCATTTTCTCGCTCCCATCCTGTCGTTGTCAATCATCTCAGTATACCAGATTTTCCCCCGTTTGAGAAGCATTTCCACCCATTCTCTGGCGAAAATTGACGTTTTGGCTACAAAGCCCGACGCTTTACAAGCAGTATTGGCTATCCGGACGGGGACAAACACAGCGACCGCGTCCTGTGGCAAACACACCGAAGCGCGTCCTGCGGACGAAGCAGCGAGGTGTGCTTGGCGCAGCGGTCTGAATTTTCAAGCATCATCCTTGATGCGCAGGAAATTCAGGGAACCGCAAGAGGACGAAACAGCCGGGCTGAAGCTGCCCTGGACCCAAACAGGGAAGTCGCGTCGTTCAAAAGCCTAAAAAACACTGTCATGCCTGGCCCGTGGAAACTTTCAGGGCCTCAAACGGCGGCACGGGTGTTTTTCTTAACGGCTTTTGCCCACCGCTCCGATTGCTGAGTGCGCCCGCTTTGGCGGGCGCGGGGCCCGTTGGTAAACCCATAACAACAGAAAACCCCCGCCTCTTTTGGAGAAGCGGGGGATTTGTTGTTGTTTTTCAGGGCGTACCGATCGAGAAAATCAGTCTACACAAAATCTTGGACTCACCGGGCCGCAGGCCGGGAGCCTTCTAAAGAGGCTGAAACCTTGCCGCCGGCAGGGCCTGGTGAAGATTACAGCAGTCAGCGGTACCAGGTGAAAGCTTTTTGGTTCCTTTTTCTCGAAAAAGGAACTTGCCGACTTTTCTTCCAGAAAAGTCGGTCAGAGCCACCAGAAGAGCCAGTCGAAGAGGTTCCAGCCGCCGGAAGAGATGCTGCCGTCGGAGCTGTCCATCAGGACCGCGCCGGTGTAATAGGTGGAGAGGATTTCGCGGTAATCGTAGCCCCGCTCCTGGGCAAAGCCCACCGCGCCGCACTGGCTCATGCCCACGCCGTGGCCGTAGCCATAATAGGCCATCACCGGCACGCCGTTTTCGTCGGCGGTGAAATCAAAACAGTACCGGGAACTGACAAACTGGTTCAGGTACCGGTAACTCCGCCCGTTCACCACCAGGGTGTTGTACTGGACAAAGCCGCCCAGGCTCTTGTGACTGGTGTCGGCGCTGACATAGGGCTCGTCCGGGTGCCGGCTGTCGTTGTACTCCACCATCCGGTAATCCTTACCCACTACTCTCCGTAGAATATTGTGGTATTTTTCCTCATAGGGACTCTCCACGCTCTGGAGATAGGGCACGTCGTTGCCCCAGGCGTCCAGGGCCGAACAGGTGCCGTAGACACCGGTCTGGGTGTTGTAGCCCGCGCTGCAGGAGAACACCGCATCGCAGACCGAATAGCCCCGGCCGTTGTCATAGACCAGGATCAGGTTGGCCACGTCCTCGATGGCGTTCTCCATCTTGCGCCGGGTGGAGGCCGGAATCTGGTCCACCGGGGTGTAGGTCAGGGCGTTGGCCGAGGAACCGTACTGGTTCTGGTACTCCAGATAGGAGTGAATGGCGATGGCCTGGGCCTTCCAGGCCTCGGCGGCGGCCTTGTCCGAGATTTCGGCATAGCTGCCAATGGAGCCCAGCTCGGTGTAGGTGATGCCCACCAGGCAGTCCACCAGGTTCAGCCGGACGTTTCGCCGCAGGCCCTGGCCCTTGACGTTCAGGTAGTCCACCGTGATCTTGTCCTTGCTGCCCAGGCCAAACAGGTCCAGCAGCCAGCTGATGCAGTTTTCCTGCTCCAGCTCCTGGGAGACGGGGATCTGGGCGGTGTCGGCCCCGCCGATGGTGTCCGCCGCCAGCGCCTGGGGCGCCGATGCGATCATGAACCCGGCCAGCGCCAGGGCCGCCAGCCGCTTTGCGATGTGCGTTTTGATCTTCAAACCAGTTCACCTTCCTGTGCTTTTTGTTAAAGAAAGTGTAACATAATCCCGACTTGGAGACAAGGCTGAATTTTAACGCGTCCTCCGGCGGGGCCGGCGCAAAAAATCCGCCCATTCCTGCCGGATCGGGCAGAAACAGGCGGACGGAAGATGTATTTTTCTGCAAATGCCCTCAGCGCTTCTCTTCCCCGTAATTTAAGGGGCACTGGGGATAGATGGAATGGCTGCCGTTGCAGGCGTAGGCCACGGTGCAGACCAGGAACAGGCAGGCAAAATACTGCCCGCCGAACAATTCCAGGCCCACCAGGATGGCGGCGGCAAAGGTATTGGTGCCGGCCGAGAACACCGCCGCATAGGCCATGGCCGCGGCCAGTTCCACCGGCAGGCCCAGAGGCCCGGCCAGGACGGCGCCCAGGGCCGCGCCCACCGTGAACAGAGGGGCCACCTCGCCGCCCTGGAACCCGGCGGCCAGACAGACCGCCGTCAGGCAGAGCTTGGCCAGCCAGTCCCAGGCATAGAGCTGGCCGCCCGCCAGGGCGATGGCGGTGATTTCCTCGCTGAGGCCGTTGTAGCGGCCGCCGGTCACCAGGCCAAAGAGGGCCACCAGCGCGCCCACCAGCACAATCCGCAGGTAGGGGTTGGGGAGCCACTGTTCCAGCCGGTGATGCAGGCCGTGGAGCAGGGCCACAAAGAGATGGCCCACCAGGCCCGCCGCAATGCCCAGCACCACCAGCCCAATGATGGTTTCCACCGTGAAGGCGGGGACGGCAGCGCTCAGGCCGCTGACCGGGGGATTGACCCCCAGCGCCCCGCTGACCGCCGAAGCCGTCAGGGCCGCCACCAGGGCCGGCAGCAGGGATTCGTATTCCATGACGCCGGTGTGGAACAGTTCCAGGGCGAAGAACACCGCCGCCAGCGGGGTGCGGAACAGGCCCGCAAAGCCTGCCGCCACGCCCGCCATCAGCAGGCTGCGCTTGTTGCGGGGGTTGTCCAGGCCGGGGGTCAGGAGGCTTGCGGCGGCGGTGGAAATCTGCACCGCCACCCCTTCCCGGCCCACGCTGGCGCCCAGCAGGTGGCCGATCCAGGTGGACCCCACCGCCAGCGGAATCAGCCGGGTGGGCACGTCCTTGCGGCGGCCCTCCACGGCGTCAAACACCAGTCCCATGCCGCGGCGGCATTCCTCGCCCCAGCGGCGGTATACCAGACAGATCAGCGCGCCGCCCGCCGGCAGCAGCACCATCAGCAGCGGGTATGCCTCCCGCACCTCGGTCATGGCCAGCACGCCATGCCCAAACACCGCCGTCAGCACGCCGGCGATAGCGCCCACCGCCGCCGACAGGGCCAGCAGGATGGCCGAGCCTTTCAGGCGGTTCAGCCGCTCCGGATTCATCCAATCTTTCATGCTTTCTTCCCACCATTTCCTGATTCCATCGCCCGGCCCCTTGCCGGGCGTACCGGTCAAATTTTATCACATTCCCCCGCTGCGGGCAACAGCCTGTCGAAAAAACAGGCCCGAAATCCCCCCGCCGGGCTTTTTTGCACAACAAAAACCGCCGGTTCCTGAGCCTTGTGGCTTGGAACCGGCGGTCTGGTCCGAGTGGCGAGAATCGAACTCACGGCCTCTTGAACCCCATTCAAGCGCGCTACCAAAACTGCGCTACACCCGGATAAAGCTGTGTGCTGTCGCTCACAGCTCCATTATTATACCGGAACCCGCCGGCTTTGTCAAGGGTTTTTTTGGGGTTTTATTCCGCGATTTGTTCCAGCACGGTGACGCCGTCCTCCGCGCGGACCTCGAAAGACACATTCTCCCCGTAGGTCAGATGGGCGGCGTTCCCCTCCCAGTCCGAGAAAATCAGGTTGTAGCCCAGATTTGCGGGGGTATCGCAGACGGCGGCGGCCACCGCCCCCTCGTCCATAAACACCAGCTGCACCATTCCCTCGCTGGTGGATTCGGACAGGTTGTAGCTCTCGGTGCCGATGGCGGCCTCGATTTCCTCCAGGCTGGTGTAGGGCGCAAAGCTGTACACCTCATCCCAGCTGAAAGGCACCGCCTGTTCCAGGGTGATGGACGGGTCGGTGAGGCCGGTGAGGGTGGTTTTCAGCTGGTGGTTGTGCCACAGCACCACCGGGCTGCCCACCATGGAATAAATCAGGGCGATGACGCCCATCAGGACCACGGCGGCAATGTAAAACCTCTGTTTTCTCGGATTCATCGGATTGCTGTACCCCTTTCGTCAAAAGTCTTGGATCTCGGTCTCCTCGTCCTCCGGCCCGGCCTCCTGGTCAAAGGGGATGCCCGGCAGGACGGGGATGGTGGTGTCGCTGCGGGGCGTCGCCAGCGCGACAAAGGCCACCGACTCGGCGCCGGCCGCCAGCAGAGCCTGCGCACAGGCCGCGGCGGTGGCACCGGTGGTGACCACATCGTCGATCAAGAGGACCCGCCGTCCCGCCACCCGGTCCGCATCGGCCTGAAACAGGCCGATGACGTTCACCAGGCGTTCCGCCCGGTCGAGGGCAACCTGGGGCTGTCCCACATACCGGCGGCGCAGGGCCTGCAGGTCGGCGGGGATGCCCAAACCCTGGGCCACGGGCAGCGCCAGCAGGGAGGGCACGTTGTAGGCTCTCCCCCGCCCCGAAGTAGGCACCGGCACCACCAGGTCGCATTCGGTGGGGATGCGGGGCCCGGGCCGGGGCACTTCCACCCCGCCCCGGATCTGGATTTCCACGCCGAACAGTTCCCGGACCAGCAGGCAGCCCAGCTGCACCGCCGTCCAGGGCTGGTTTTCGTACTTGGCACAGATCAGGCTGCGGCGGACAAGGCCCTCGTACCAGTAGGGCACGGCGGCCCAGCTCACCGAAACGGTTTTCAGGCCGTCCAGCGGCCGGGGCCGGGCCGGACGGATGCGGCGGTCCCCTTTGAGCCGGGCCTCACAGTCGGCGCACCAAGGCTCAAACCCCAGCACCCGCCCGCAGAAGGGGCATCGCCGGGGACAGATCAGCTGGCACGCCTGCCGGAACAGCAGGGCGCCCCGGCTGTACTGCCCCAGCCCGGCGTCACGGATCAATTTTTCTTCAGGGCCGTCAGGACACGGACCTGGTGTCCGGCGGTGCAGGAGTCCACCCAGCCAACCAGGAAGTAGTCCTCCGAGTTGATGGTGGGCAGCAGGGTGGGATAATACACGCCCATGTGCCACAGGTAGACCTGCATATCGTCGGCGGTCTCATAGCGCTGGCCGGTGGTGGTGGTCACCGAGGCGGCCCCCAGATCCTGGATCATGATGGGCTGCAGCTGGACCATGCCCCGGACGGCGCCGTTGGCCTCATACCGCACGCCGATGCCGCCGGTGAGGACCGGGTACAGCACATCGGTGGTGGAGGTGGTGGCGGAGGTGCCGGTCATGTAGGTATAGTTGGCGCCGCCGGCCACCGTGCCCAGCACGGTGCTCAGCAGGCCGCTGGTGTTGTCGGCCAGCAGGCCCAGGGCCAGGCTTGTCCAGCGCCCGGTGCGGCCGGTCAGCTCGTTCCAGATGTCATTCAGCAGCGAGCCGGTCAGCAGGCCCGACACCATCTGCATCAGCACATCGCTGGGCTGGATGCTGGTCAGGTTGTCGGTGACCGAGTTGTACTTGTTGGTGGACCAGGCCATCAGGCAGCCATAGGTCCACACGTCGCCGGTGACGTCGTCCAGCACCAGGCGGTTGATCTCGCCCCGGTCGTTGAGGGCGTAATAGCGGACGTCGCCGCTGGACAGGGTCACCCCGTCCAGACGGTCCAGGCGGATGGTTTTGCCGCTGCCGTCGGGGGTGGTGTCCAGGATTTCCAGGTCATCCGCCAGCTTGTACTCCCCCAGGGTGCGGTTGGCGGCACTGATGGTGCCGGTGACCTTTTTCTCCCCGATGGAGTCGAGGACTTCGCCCTCGGGGCTGGAGGTGATGGACACCAGCCAGCCGGTGGGATAATTCAGGTTTTTGTTGACGCGGACGCTGCGGACGGCGCCGTCGGTGCACAGCACCTTCACCGTCTGCATGATGTCAGCGCCGTTGTCGGTAATCAGGGACCGGCTGGAGGACTGCACTACACCGTAGTAGCTTTGGTCCACCTCCTCGCCGGTGAGAATACCGACTACAACGTTTTCCATGCCCAGCAGCAGGGTCACCACCTGGCCCACGCCGCCGCCCGACAGGGACGAAATGCGGTAGGCCACGTCGGTGCTGCCGATCTGGTAGGTCACGCCGGCCACCGTCACCGAGGTGGGGGCGGCGGCGTTGGGAGACACGGCCGTGATGCGGCCGGCGGCCTTGGTGGTGTAGATCCACAGGGAGTTCAGGCTCTCACTGTAGTAGTAGACGTCGTTGATGTTGAGGGTGGGCGACGAGGACAGTTCCCCGTTGCGGTAGACGGTGGTGGGGGTGATGGGCAGCACCTCGCCGGCAGCGGCCACAAAGGGTCCCTTCAGGCTGGCTGCCAGGATGGTGGAGGTGTCCACCTGACCGCCCGAGATGGTCAGGCCGATGGTGTTGCCGTAGACCGAGCCGCTCTTGTTGGTGGCGATCAGGGTGTTGTACAGCAGCACCGCGCAGTCGGTCAGGGTCATGGCCTCGCCCTGGCGGCGGCTCAGGCCGCTGCGCAGGCCCAGTTCGGAGGCCTTGTTCAGCTGGGCGGCCGGGAATGCGCCGCTCAGGTCGGCGGCGGTGAAGCCCAGGACGCTGAGGGCGGAGGCGCAGGCGGCCTCCAGGGTGACGGGGTCATTGGGGCGGAAGCTGCCGTCGGTATAACCGGTCATCCAGCCCTGCTGGACCGCGATGCGGATGTAGGGTGCGTACTCGGTGGAGCTGTTCACGTCGGTGAACAGGCTGCCCACCTGGGTCTGCTCGTTGACCGTCTCGCGGTAGGCCGAGATCAGGGTCAGCATCCGGGCGAATTCGCCGCGGGTCACCTGAGCGTTCAGCTCCTCGGCGGTCTGGGCGGTCAGGATGCCCATGGTGCGGGCCGTCTGGATGGCCACATTGCTGTTGACCGCCGAGGCCGGCAGCGCCAGCACCGGGATCAGAATGCAGACCGCCAGCAGGAGGGACAAAAGTCTTTTTTTCATGTTTGTTCTCCTCATAGTTCGTTCTGGGGGCAGGCGTTATTCGTAGCGCAGCGCCTCAATGGGATTGAGCCGGGCGGCGCGGCGGGCGGGCAGGAATCCGAAGATCACGCCGATGCCCACCGAAATGCCGAAGGAGACCAGCACCGCGGTGGTGCCGGGATTGATGGTCACGGCCTCCCCGGGCATAATCAGGGGGACCGCCGCGGTGGCCGCCGCCGACAGGCTGTAGCCCAGCAGAATGCCAATCAAACCGCCCAGGGCCGAGGTGGTGCCCGCCTCCACCACGAACTGGAACAGGATGGTGGTTTCCCGCGCGCCCATGGCCTTGCGGATGCCGATTTCCCGTGTGCGCTCGCTGACCGACACCAGCATGATGTTCATAATGCCGATGCCGCCCACCAGCAGAGAGATGCCTGCGATGAGGGTCAGGACCATGACCACCATGCTGATGGTCTGGTTCATCTGCTCCAGCAGCTCGCTCATGCTGTATACATAATACGCGTCTTCATCCTCGTAAATTGCGTACAGGGCGCTCTCCACGGCGGCCTTGGCCTGGTTTGCGTAGTTCTCATCCGCCATAATGACGGTGTAGGTATCCACGATGCTCTTCTGGTTGATCCGCAGAGCCACCGTGTAGGGCACATAAATGCGGTCGTCCTCGCCGCCCTCCTGGAGTTCGGGGTCGTTGGACTTGGGGCTCAGCACGCCCACGATCCGGAACCGGTAGGACCCGACCTTGATGTCCTCGCCCACGGCGTTGCCGTTGAAGGCCTCCCGGGCCAGGTAATCGCCGATGACGCAGACGTACTTGTTCTCTTTGATGTCCATGTACTGCAGGCCGCGGCCATCTGCGATGGTGTAGTTGGCCATGGAGATGTAGTCCTCATTGACGCCGTACACGCCGGTATAGCGGTAGACGTCGCGGCCTTCCTTGACCACCTGGCTGCCGATCTGGACGTTGGGGGAAATGGCGCTCAGGTACTGGCGGTTGTCCTCCACCACCTGGTACATATACTCCACGGTGGCGTTGCGGGAGGAGCCGCGGCCCCAGATGGACACCGACATGCTGTTGATGCCCATGGAGGAGAAGCTCTCGCGGACCGACTCGGTCATGCCGTTGCCCAGGCCCACGATGACGATGACCGCCGTGACGCCGATGATGATGCCCAGCATGGTCAGGATGGTCCGCATCTTGTTGCTCCAAATGTTTTTCAGAGCGAGGATAAAGGTATCGATCAGGAGCATGCAGCCTCGCCTCCTTCCTGGGCGGCTTTTTTCTGCAAGTCCTCAATGGCAGCCTCGATCACCGGGCTGACAAAGGCCTCGGGAGAGCGGGCGTCGCCGTCGTAGACGATGCGGCCGTCCTCCAGCCGGATGATCCGGGGGGCCTGCATGGCGATGGAGTTGTCGTGGGTAATCAGGATGACGGTATGGCCCTCCCGGTTCAGCTCCTGGAGCATTCCCAGCACTTCCCGGCCGGTATGGCTGTCCAGAGCGCCGGTGGGCTCGTCGGCCAGGATCAGGGGCGGGTTGCGCACCAGGGCCCGGGCGATGGACACGCGCTGCTGCTGGCCGCCCGACAGCTGGTTGGGCTTGCTGCGCAGCTTGTCCCCCAGACCCACCTGTTCCAGCACCGCCTTGGCGCGGGCATGACGCTGGGCCCGGGGCACCCGGGCATAGATCATGGGCACTTCCACATTGCCCATCAGGTTCAGTTTGGGCAGAAGGTTGTACTGCTGGAACACAAAGCCCAGCATTTCGTTCCGGATGGCGGCCAGCTCTCCCCGCTTCATCCTGCCCACGTCCCGGCCGTTGAGCTTGTAGGTGCCGGCGGTGGGGACATCCAGGCAGCCGATGATGTTCATACAGGTGGACTTACCCGAGCCGGACTGGCCCACGATGGCCACAAACTCACCCTTTTCGATCTTCATGGTGACGTGGTCCAGGGCCTTGACGACGGTGTCGCCCATCTGGTAGAACTTGCACACCTCATTGAATTCGATCAATGCACTCATGAATTTACTTTCCTCCGCGGAGGGTATTGCCCGGCAGGGCGATGACGCCCACCGGCACCGCAGCGCTCATCTCAGAGCCGTAGCTGTTGTAGTCATCGTAGCTGAAAGTCTTGCTGGAGACGTAGCCGATGATATCGCCCTCCTGCAGGCCGGCGGTGATCTCGGTGTAGTTGTCGTCGCTGACGCCGGTCTCCACCGACACATAGACGTAGCCCTCGGGGGCGGTCATCTCGGGGTCGGCGTTGGCGGCGCTGGGGGACGCGGTGGTCACCAGGACATAGTCGCCCCGCTCGATGGCGGCGTTGGGCACGGCGATGGCGTCGGAGGCCTGCTCCACCACGATTTCAGCGTTGACGTTCATGCCGGGGCGCAGGTCGCCGTACTCGTCCACCTGGACGGTGACGGGATAGGTGGTGGTGCCGCCGGTGGTGGTGCCCACCATGGACACGCGGGTGACCTCGCCCTCAAAGACGCCGTCCACCGAGTCGGCGGTGACCGACACGCTCTGACCCACCGTGATCTGGTTGATGTCCAGCTCGTCGATGTTGATGGTCATTTCCAGATAGCTCAGGTCGTAGATGATGCACAGGTCCTTGCCGCTCTCCACCGACTCACCCTGCTGGTAGTTGCGCTGGATGACGGTGCCGCTGATGGGGGCGTTGATGGTGTAGTTGCCCAGGGTTTCCTCGGCGTTGCGCATGGAAATCTCCCGGCTGCGCAGGCTCTCGTAGGCGCTCTGGATGGTCTCCTCCAGCTTGTCGCCGGCCAGCTCCAGCACGATGCCGTTCTCGGCCACCTGGCCGCCCTCGGGCACATAGATGGAGGCCACGGTGCCGGCGGTGGAGGCCGTCAGGGTGCGCTGTTCCTTGTAGTTGAAGGTGGCGCTGTTGGTGGAGCTGATGCCGTTGATGGTGGCGGTGGCAGACTGGGTGGTGTTCAGGGTGCCGGCGTTGGGGGTGGTGATGGTGACGGTGCGCACCAGCACGTTGCCCGAGCTCAGCACGTCGCTGCCCGACACCTCGGTGACGGTGCCGTTCAGCACCTCAAAGGTGCCGTCCAGGGTGATCTGGGCGGTCTGGCCCACCGAGAAGTTGGCGGCGTCCGCCGAGGGGAAGGTCAACTGCAGGACCATCTGGCTGGCGTCCTGGACCACGGCCACTTCCTGGCCGCTGGTGACTTCCTCGCCCACCTTGACCTTCAGGCTGTAGACGGTGCCGGCCACCGGAGAGCGGACATAGCGGTAGTCCGCGATGGTGTCGTAGTTGCGCTGGGCCTGCTCCAGATTCAGCTGAGCCTGCTCCACGTTGGCGGAGGCGTCGCTGTTCTCGATCTGGTACAGCTGCTGGCCGGCCTGCACCTCGTCCCCCTCTTCAAAGTTGGAGGTGAGGATCTCGCCCGCCACCAGAGAGCGCACGGTGTAGCTGTTGGCAGCACTCAGGGTGCCGGTGGTGCTCAGGGTCTGGGAGATGGTGCGCCGGGTCACCGAAGCCTGGGTGTACTCAGGGGCCACATCCACCTTTTTGCTCTTGTTCAGGTTGTTCGCAAAGGCGGCGATGGCCACAACCACCACCACGACAACAAGCGGGATGATCCACTTGAGATAATTTTTATACTTGCCCAGGCTGAACCCGGCGGCTGCGCCGCCTTGGGCCGGCACTTCCTGGCCGGCAGGCTCACCCTTCTTTTTCTTCCAGGTCATGTATTATTCCTCCTGATCTGCTGTCTCTCAGAGGCCGGGGCGGTGATGCCCGGACCAGCCGTCCGGACACAATCCGCCCCAAAACCCCATGGATTGTTCTCTTATTATAACACACCGGCGGGGGGAGACAAGCAAAACAACTTTTCTTTCATAAAATTTTTAAAAAGACAGCCTTGTATCTCTCCATTTTTTCATCCTGATTTCACAGTTATACCATATTCTGTGCAGGTCAGGGCGGCCTCCCAGGGCCATCCTGTTAACTTTCATCCCTTTTAAGGACCCGGTTTCACCCGCCCGCCCCAAAACAAAAAACAGAGGCCGCCGCTTGCGGGCGGCAGCCCCTGTTTTGTCGGTTGATTTGGGCCGGGTCAGGCGGCCTCTTCGATGGAGACGTAAACCCCTGCGGGGACGCAGCAGGCCCACTGTCCCTCCTGGCTCAGCCACCCGAAGTCCTCGCAGACGTGGTCCGGGCACTGGCTGTCCAGAAATGCGATGGCGCCGTCCTTTACCTGGAGATGGACGATGTAGCCGCCCACCTCATAGTAATAGTCGTAATCGGCGTCCAGGGGGATGGTTTCCACGGCCCCCATGCCGAAATCGGCCACCGCCACCAGATTCTGGCCCGAAGCGCCGGGCCGGCCAAAGATCAGCCACAGCCCCCCGGCGATCAGCAGGACCACGGCGGCGAATGCCGCGTTGACCTGCCAGCTGCGGGGTTTTCTGGCTTTGGATTCAGGCTGTTTGCTCATCCAATGTAAGCGCTGGCCTGCTCGCCGGCAATGCGGCCAAAGACGGTGAAGTCAGCCACAGCGTTGCCGCCCAGACGGTTGGCGCCGTGGACGCCGCCGGTGACTTCGCCGGCTGCGTACAGGCCCTTGATGACGGTGCCGTCACCAGCCAGAACCTCGGTGTTGGAGTTGATGGTCAGGCCGCCCATGGTGTGGTGCACGCCGGCGGTGACCTTGATGGCGTAGTAGGGAGCGGTGTTCAGGGGGTTGGCGAAGCTGGTGCGGCCGAACTCCTCGTCCTTGCCGGCCTCAACGCAGGCGTTCCACTTCTCCATGGTGGCAGCGAAAGCGGCTGCGTCCACACCCATGGCCTCGGCCAGCTCCTCGTAGGTCTCGCCGGTCACGGTGTAGCCGTTCTTGATGTAGCCCTGGATGACGCTGGAGGCGTCCACCATGGCCTGGTCGATGACCAGCCAGCTGTAGCTGCCGGTCTGAGCGATCTCAGCGGCGGAAACCACGTCACGGGTGCCCACTTCGTCGGTGAAGCGGTTGCCCTCGGCGTTCACCAGGATGGCGCCATCGCCGCGCAGGCCCTCGGTAATCAGGGCAGCGGTGTTGGCCTCAACGGTGGGGTGGATCTGGATCTGGTCCATGTCCACGGTGCCAGCGCCGATGGCCACGGCCATGTCGATGCCCTGGCCCTGAGCGCCGGCGGCGTTGGTGGTCATGAAGCCGGCCAGCTCAGGCTTGTACTCCACAACCTTCTCCAGGTTGGCGCCGAAACCGCCGGTGGCCAGGATGACGGCCTTGGCGTTGACGGTGACGGTACCGCCGTTCTTGCCGGTGGCCTCGATGCCCACGGCAGCGCCCTCGGCGTCGGTCAGGATCTTGGTGGCGGTGGTGTTGAGCATGATCTCAACGCCGGCGTCCTTGCACTTGGCTTCCAGACGGGGAATCATGTAGCTGCCGACCGAGACGACCTTGCCCTCGTCGTCCAGGGGGCGATGGATGCGCTTGACGGATGCGCCGCCGAAGCTGGAAACGCTGGGCATGTCAATGCCCTGCTCGGACAGCCAGACGATGGCGTCGGCAGAGTTGGAGCACAGGGTCTCCACCAGGGCGGGATCGTTGATGCCCTTGCCGCCGATCATGGTGTCCAGCTCCATCAGCTCCACCGAGTCGAAGTAGCCGACGGGGTTGGCCTGGTACTCAGCCCACTGCTGGGCCACGGTGGCAGCCAGAGCGGTAATGGTCTCGTTGTCGGCGTAGCTCTCAGCGGCGGTGGCCAGGGTCTTTTCGACGCCGGCGGCCTCATTGAACTCATTCTCGTCCTGAGCGGGGGTCTTGGCAGCGTTCAGACCGCCGGTAGCGCGGACCGAGTTGCCGCCCACCATGGCCTGGCTCTCCACGATGACCACGCTCTTGCCCTCGTTGGCAGCAGCGATGGCGGCGGTCATGCCGGCGCCGCCTGCGCCCACCACAACGATGTCGGCCTCAACCACCTGGTCCTCGGCGGCCTCGGAAGAAGCCTCGCCGGTGAAGTCGGCAGCATCCAGGCCGGCGGCAGCCAGAGCGGCAGCCAGAGCCTCGTTGACAGCGTCGGAGGTGATGGTGGCGCCGCTGACCACGTCGATGGCGCCCTTGTTATTGGAGACAATCTCGTCCACGGCGTTTTCGATGACCACCGAGCCGATGCCCTCGGTCTCATCGGGGCCTTCGATGACACAGTCGGTGATGGCGCCGTCGGTCAGGGTGACGGTGACGGTGACCTCGCCCATGCCCTGGGCGGTGCCGGTGAACTCGCCCGACACGCCGGCTTCACCCGAAGCGGCCGTCGAGGAGGAGTCGCTCCCGCCGCAGGCAGTCAGGCCAAAAGCCATAACCGCTGCCAGCGCGAGGGCTGCAATGCGTTTTCTCATGTCTGTTGTTCCTTTCTTACTTACCATGTGCCCTGTGCGGACGCCTTTGCGGCGCACAGTCATGCCCGTCCTGCCGGGCAGTCTATGCCGATTGTATCGAATTGTTATGCACTTGTCAAGGTGTGGAGGTGATTTGATTTTATTTTGTAGCTTTTTTGAATTTTTTTCGATTCAAGGGGTCTTTTCTTCCACAGGCTTTACAAACCAGATGCAGGCGAAGCCGGCGGCTGCGGCGGCCAGAGCCAGGCCGTGGCGCCCGGCCTCCAGGCCCAAAGCCCGGGCCGCCAGCGGGAACGCCAGGCTCCCGGCGCTCTGGCCCAAAGCCAGAAATCCATAGTTCACCCCGGCGTGGGGCAGGCCGAACAGGTCGGTGGAGAAGGCGGGCAGCACCGCCGCCAGGGCCGAATAGCAGAAGGTCAGCCCCGCATACACCCCCACCACGGCCCATCCCCCTGCAAAAGCGAAGGCCGCCGACAGCGCCCCCGACGCCCCGAACAGAATCAGGTCGGTGGTGCGGCGTCCGATCCGGTCGCTGAGCAGGGGCATCAGCAGGCGGCCCGCAGTGCTGCCCACGCTGCCCAGCACCACTGCCCAGACGGCCTGGCCCTCCTCCAGGCCCCGCTGGACGCCCAGCCGCAGGATGATGGGGCTGAACAGCAGCACCGCCGGGGTGGAAAAGCAGACCGCCGCGGTGCACAGCCAGTATTGCCGGGTGCGGAGCATCTGGCCGGGGGTGAAGTCGGGGCCTTTGGGGGCGGTTTGGGGT
>NZ_NFKB01000044.1:0-26977 GCF_002160175.1 Faecalibacterium sp. An192 | reverse complement strand
AGACGTAGCCGTGAGCATTGATGCCGGCCTCCTTGTAGGAAGCCAGGCCCTTGTCCACCAGCTCCTGCTTGATGTCGTTGAACACGATGGTGGCGCCGCAGTTGGCCATAGCGGTAGCGATGGCGAAACCGATGCCGTAGGATGCGCCGGTGATCAGCGCCACTTTGCCGGTCAGGTCAAAGGATTTTGCAGTACAGACAGACATTTTTTATAACCTCCTGTCACGGTGCAGGAGCCGCCTGCACCGTCTGTGTAGGCGGTGCTGGGTGCGCCGCCCTTTTCTTTATGATACCGCCCACTTGGTGGGATGTCAAGGCGCGGAGGCCATGTTGTATCCCAAGTACATAAAATCCTATAAAAAAGACAAGAAGGTACAAAAAGCCCCGCACTGCGGCAAAGCAAACGCAGCGCGGGGCGGAAATAGCCAGCTTGCCCGGGGTCAGGGCCCGTCTATCTCAGACCGGGCCGCCGGGTGCGGTATTTTGAAAGCGGGTACGAATCAGCGGGCCGAAACGTACTTGTGCAGGGTCTTGCGGACAGCGCCGGGGCCAGCGTACAGCTCGGCCACCATGCCCTCGATCTTCTCGCCCAGGCCGGCCTCGTACAGGTCGACGCCAAAGACGTCCTTGCGGCTGTAGAGAGCCTTCAGGCAGCTGAAGTCCTGGGGACCTTCCTTGACCTCCAGGCCGGCCACGATGGCGCTCAGCTCAGCCAGCAGCGGATCGGGAGACGGCTCAAAGGCCTTGCCCTCGTCGTCGATGCCGCGGATGTAGCGGGCATAGCCGGCCAGAACCAGCGGAACCAGGACCAGGTTGTTCATATCGAGGCCGCGGGCCTGATAGGCCTTGATGGTCTCACCGAAGCGGATGGACAGCTTCTGGGAGGTATCGGTGGCGATGCGCTGGGGTGCGTCGGGCATGAAGGGGTTGGGCAGACGGCGGTTCAGAACTGCGTCGATGAAGTCGGTGGGCTTCAGGACACCCGGGTCCACAACCACCGGCATAGCCTCGATGTAGCCCATCTTGGTGATGAGGCCGCGGATATCCTCGTCGGCCATCTCGGCGCTGATGAGGGTGTAGCCCAGCAGGCAGCCATAGATGGACATGGCGGTGTGCAGCGGGTTCAGGCAGGTGCAGACCTTCATCTTCTCGACCTTGTCCACGGTCTCGCGGTCAGCGTACATGACGCCGCCCAGCTCCAGCGGGGGACGGCCGTTGGTGTACTTGTCCTCGATGACCAGGTACTCGGTCTCCTCTGCGTTGACAAAGGGAGCGGTGAAGGTGTGGCGCTCGGTGACGATGGTGTAGTTGTCCTCGAAGCCGTCGTCCTCCAGCATCTTCTGGACCTTGGCGTCGGGGCGCGGGGTGATCTTGTCGATCATGCTCCAGGGATAGGAGACCTTGCTCTCATCCTTGACGTACTCCACGAAGCCGGCGGGAACCAGGCCCATCTCGGCCCACTTCTCAGCGTAAGCCATGACGCCGGCCTTGACCTTGTCGCCGTTGTGCGAGCAGTTGTCCATGCTCTGAAGGGTGACAGGCAGGGCGCCGGCCTTGTAGCGCTCATACAGCAGAGCGGTGACCTTGCCCATGGCGAACTGTGCGTTCATGCCCTTCTCCAGGTCGGCGGGCGAGAAGCCGTAGCCCTTCTCGGTGATGGTGAAGGACACCATCTGCAGGCTGGGTGCGGTGAAGATCTCCACCAGGCGGGCCCAGTCCTCGGTGAACTGAGGATCGACCTTCAGGCTCTCGGTAACAGCGCCCACAACCTTCTTCTCGATGGTGCCGGTGGACTGCAGGCAGACCAGCAGGCTCAGGTTGTCGTAGGGGCGGTATGCCTTGTCGATGATCTCATAGTCAAAGCTCTCGGCCACGATGACGCCGCGGTCATACTTGCCGGAGTCCAGCACCTGCTGCAGGATGGCAGCCGGGAAGGCCCGGAAGATGTTGCCTGCGCCGAAGTGAGCCCAGGTGGGCTCGGCAGCGGTCTTGGCCTTGACGGCCTCGCGGTCAAACTTGGGCAGCTGATAGCCCTTCTCCGCCCAGGCGGAGCTTACGGGGCCGTGCTCAATATCGGTTAATTTCATGAATCCATGCTCCCTTTCATAGTTCAGGACCGGCAAAACTTACTTGTTCTCGGCGTCCAGCTTGTCCAGCATATCCCAGACGCCCCACATATACATGATGCCCAGGGCGCGGTCATACAGACCATAGCCGGGACGGACATTGCCGGGACCCTCGCCCCACAGGTGACGGCCGTGGTCGGGGCGGATGTAGCCCTCGTAGTGGCAGTCGTGGTAGGCCTTCAGGATCTCCAGGATATGGGTGTCGCCGTCACAGTCGCGGTGGCTGGCCTCCGAGAAGTCGCCGTTCTCGAAGTGCTTGACGTTGCGGATGTGGGCAAAGGCGATGCGGTCGCAGTGCTTGCGGATGACGTCGGCCACGTTGTTGTTGGGGTCGGCGTTCAGGCTGCCCGAGCACAGGGTCAGGCAGTTGTAGGGATCATCCACCATGGACAGGAACCGGTCGATGTTCTCGGCGCTGGTCAGCAGGCGGGGCAGACCGAAGATATCCCAGGGGGGATCGTCCATGTGAATGGCCATCTTGATGTCGCACTCGTGGCAGACCGGCATCAGGGCCTCCAGGAAGTACTTCAGGTTCTCCCACAGCTTCTCCTTGGTGACGGGGGCGTAGGCCTTGAACAGCTCGTCCAGCTTGGCCATCCGCTCCGGCTCCCAGCCGGGGAAGGTCATGTTGTACTTCTCGGTGAAGCTCATGATATAGTCGGCCATCGCCTTGTAATCGCTCTGGATCATGTCCTTCTGATAGTACAGGGCGGTGGAGCCGTCGCCCACCGGGTGGAACAGGTCGGTGCGGGTCCAGTCAAAGATGGGCATGAAGTTGTAGCAGATCACCTTCACGCCGAACTTGGACAGATTGCGGATGGTCTGGATATAGTTGGCGATATAGCCGTCACGGGTGGGCAGGCCGATCTTGATGTCGTCGTGAACGTTGACCGACTCCACCACGTCCATGTTGAAGCCATAGGGCTCGAGCTGCTTGTGCACCTCGGCGATTTCTTCCACTTCCCACACTTCACCGGGCATCTTGTTGTGGAGGGCCCACACGATGCTGGTCACACCGGGAATCTGCTTGATGTCGGACAGCTTGATCTTATCGTTGCCTTCGCCGTACCAACGGAAACCCATTTGCATTGGCATAGTCTTCTCTCCTTTTTGCTGGATTGATGCGCAGCAGCCCTGCGCAGGGCGCAGCGCGGCATCTTGTTGTTTCCATTCTAGTATATCAATCGTGTTTTGGCAAGTGGTAAACCCTCCATTCTTTTGGAGGGCTTTTTGTGAATTGTTCCCAAATACAAAAAACCGTGAGAAAAATTTTACGTTTCTCACGGTTTATTTTACTATTTTGTTGTAAAAACGTCATCCAAGAAAGGAAAAACTTTCTTTTTTGCGGCGGCGTCTGTTTTGGTTTTCAGGCCCTCTCAGCCCTCGATGAAATAGTCCGGATGGCTGCGGCGGGCCTCCTCCACCGAGGCCTTGTACCGCTGCAGATGATCCCGCAGGGCCTGTTCCAGGGCCTCGGGGGTGCCGTTTTCCAGGGCGTCCACGATCCGGCCGTGCTGGATGGGCACCGAGGCGTTCTCCCCCAGCATCAGGCTGAACAGGCGCAGCCGTTCAATGTGCTTGAAGGTGGAGAGCATGTGGTCGAAGTGCTCCTCCATCCCGCAGAACTCAAAGGACAGCCGGTGGAACTTGTTGTCAATCTCCAGCATGTGGCTGTTCTTCAGAGGGCTGTCGGGGGCCGCGGCGGCCTGTTCGTATTCCTGGATGCTGGCGCGGTAGGCCGCGATGTGTTCCGGTTTGCAGTGCTTGTACACGTGGAACAGCATCTCTTTTTCCAGGGTGAAGCGGGCGAACTGTTCCAGCCGCATCAGCTTGAGGTCGATGGGAGCCACATAGGTGCCGCTCTGGGGTTTGATGGTGACCATGTGCGCGATGTTCAGCATAATGAGGGCTTCCCGCACCGGTGTGCGGCTGATCCCCATTTCCTCAGCCAGTTGTCGATCGTTGAGCGGGTCGCCGGGCTTGAGCTCCATGGTGACGATCCTGCCCCACAGCGTCTGGTACGCTGCTTCTCGTGCGCTGGATGCTGCCATACGGCGCACCTCCTTTCCTGCCTTTCGTCCTTCGACGTTTTTGTTTTCATGATCTTGCGTTTCTTGTCTTCCCTCTTTAAAATCCCAGTACCATTGTAGACGGAAGCTGCATCCGCGTCAATGCACCATTTGTTCAAACTTTATCAAATTAATTTTACAAGAGGGTTACAAAAAACCCAAAACCTCCGCCTCAGGAAAGCGCTTTGTGCTGCGTGCGGTTTCCCCGCCGGTACAGGGGCCAGTACCACACGGCCGCCACCGCCAGACCGCAGACCACGTCGATGATGGAGTGCTGTTTGGTGAACATGGTGGACAGGCAGATCAGCGCCGCCCAGCCGAAGGCGATCACCTTGCGCCCGGGGTGATTCTGCGCCAGCTTGCTCTTGGAAAAGGCCAGCGCCATGCAGGCCGAGCTCTGGCAGTGGATGGAGGGGCAGACGTTGTTGGAGGCATCCGCCTTCCAGATCAGCTGCATGATGTCCATGGCGATGTTGTCCCGGCCCACCTGCTCCACGGTGGGCCGCAGGTCCACCCCATTGGGCAGGATCATGTAGAGGATCAGACAGAAGGTCATCCCCGAAAACATCATCAGGCAGAGTTTGTCGTAGGCCGGGGTATCGTACCACCACAGCAGGGCGGTGACCGCTGCCAGCAGTCCGAACCAGCTGCAATAGGGAAAGATAAACCACTCACAAAAGGGGATCATATCATCGATGGGGCTGTGGATGATGTAGGTGGGGTCGGTGATGGTCCAGTCCAGGGCGAAAAACCAGACCAGGTAAATCACCCAATACAGCTGGAACCAGAGATGAGGCCGCAGCCTTAAAACGTTCAGCATGATTTGTATATTCTCCTTACAACCGTTCACTTTTCTTGCTTTTTACGGACATTTTACGGCGGGCCCAAACTTGACCCGCCGGATGCCATACTTTGTTATTGTAACACATCCCCTGCCCTTGCGCAAATAGACAAAGTACAGTAAAATAAGAATGGAACGTGTCTTTTTACGTCGTTCCCACAGGAAACCGGCCGGGCGGGCCCTTCCGGCCCCCGGCCCCGATTGCATGCTTGACAGTTTGAGGTTCTGTAATGTATACTTCACCCATTCGCCTGATTACGGTCGATCTGGACGGCACCCTCCTGAACGATCAGAAAGAGATGACGCCCCGCACCCGGGCGGCCCTGGAAGCCGCTTCGGACCGGGGCGTGGAGATTGTGCCGGCCACCGGCCGCACCGTGGCGGGTCTGCCCGCCGACCTCCTGGCCATCAAGGGGGTGCACTATGCCATCACCGCCAACGGCGCCCGGACCATGGATCTGGCCACCGGCCAGCCCATCCAGGAGCTGTACATCCCCAGAGACAAGGCCCTGGCGGCCTACGACGTGCTGATGCAGTACGACTGCCTGGTGGATCTGTTCCAGGACGGCCAGGGCTACACCACCGAGGCCAACCGGGCCGCGGCGGTTCGCTTTGTCCCCGACAACCTGCGGGCCTACGTCCTGAACACCCGCAAGACCCTGCCCGACCTGCGGGCCTTCATCACCCAGCAGGAGCGGGGCCTGGAAAAGCTCACCATCTTCTTTGTGGATGATGCGGAGCGCCAGAAGGCCTGGGCCGCCGTGGAGGCTCTGGGGGTCAACGTGGTGTCCAGCCTGCCCCTGAACATGGAGATCAACGCCGCCGGGGTGGACAAGGGAACCGGCCTGATGGCCCTGGCGGAGCTGCTGAAACTGCCGGTTTCCTCCCTGATGGCCATGGGAGACGGCGGCAACGACATCGGCATGATCCGGGCTGCCGGCCTGGGCGTGGCCATGGGCAACGCCTTCCCCGACGTGAAGGCCGCCGCCAACCACATCACCGCCTCCAACAACGAAGACGGTGCGGCTCTGGCCATCGAAACCTTTGTACTGGAGGACAACACCAAAACTCTATGAACAAACCATCCATTCAAATGGCAGCGCTGGACCTGGACGGCACCCTGCTGAACCGCGCCAGCCAGGTCTCTCCCCGCACTTTGGAGGCCCTGCAGCAGGCCATGAACCGGGGCGTGGCGGTTCTGCCCGCCACCGGCCGGGGACTGTCCTCCCTGCCGCGGGTGGTGGCCTCCATCCCCGGGGTGCGGTACGCCATCACCTCCAACGGCGCCGCCGTCTGGGATCTGGGGGACCAGCCCCTGGCGGCCGTCCGCAGCCGGTACGGCGAGCCCGGCCCCGAGCCGGTGACCCAGCCGACCCGTCTGATCTACAATCCCCTGCCCGCGGACACCGCCCGGGCTGTCTATCAGCTGCTGGACCGGTTCGACGGGGATCTGACCCTCTTTGCCGACGGACGGAGCCTCAAGACCCCCGCCGGCATCGCCTGGTCCAAAGCCCGGATCGCCCGGCTCCTCTCCACCGAGGCCAAACAGGCCGACGACGGACGGTTCACCGTCCTGCCCGACCTTCACCCCTATTTTGAAGCCCACGCCGGAGATATCGAGAAGTTCTGCATGTTCTTCTCCTCCCGCGAGGAAGCCGAGGCCGCCCTGCCCCTTCTGGCCGCCATTCCCGGCGTAGAAGCCACCCAGGGCTCCCCCGACAACATCGAGGCCACCGCCGCCGGCGTCAACAAGGGCTCGGCCCTGCTGGCGCTGGCCGCCCATCTGGGGATCCCCCGGGAGGGCGTGCTGGCCATCGGCGACAGCGAAAACGACCGCCGGATGCTGGAAGCCGCCGGCGTCGCCGCCGTCATGGCCAACGGGATGCCCTCCATCCAAGCCCTGGCAGACATCGTCTCGGAACAGGACTGCAACCACGACGGCGTGGCCGAACTGCTGGATCGGCTGGGCCTGACCGGCGCCTGAGAGCCTGTTTCTGGTCGGTTTTATGCAATGTATACAAGTTACCCCTGCAAACATTGTGCTTTGTGAGTATTACCAAACGGCCCCGCTTGGTTTATACTAGTATTATACAACAGTGTGCCTGGACAAGCTTTGTCTGTGGCCATGGTCATACTGCGCAAAGCCTGAAAGTAAAGGAGAATGCGTTTATGAATCCTATTGCTGAGAAAATTTACGAAATCGGCATTGTGCCCGTTATCGCCTTCAACAGCGTGGACGAAGCCCTGCCTCTGTGCAAGGCCCTGGCCGACGGCGGCCTGCCCGCAGCTGAAGTTACCTTCCGCACCGCCTGCGCTGAGGAGTGCATCAAGCTGATCCACAAGGAGATGCCCGAGATGCTGCTGGGCGCCGGCACCGTCCTGACCATCGATCAGGCTGACCGTGCCATCGACGCCGGCGCTTCCTTCGTGGTTGCCCCCGGCTTTGATCCCGCTGTCACCAAGCACGTCATCGAGCGCGGCTGCGTGGCTATGCCCGGCACCTCCACCGCCGGCGAGATGCAGCAGGCTATGAACCTGGGCTGCGAGGCCATCAAGTTCTTCCCCGCTGAGGCCAACGGCGGCGTCGCCATGCTGAAGAACATCGGCGCAGCCCTCAAGAGCGCCAAGTGGATGTGCACCGGCGGCGTCAACGCCAAGAACGTCAACGATTATCTGAACTACGATCAGATCATCGCCGTGGGCGGCACCTGGATGTGCAAGAACGACGTGATCAAGGCCAAGGATTGGGACAAGATCACCGCCATGTGCAAGGAGGCCGTTGACACCATGCTGGGCCTGCGTCTGGTCCACATCGGCATCAACACCGAGAACGAGGACGAGGCCAAGGCTACCGCCAACGCTCTGGCTTCCCTGCTGAACATGAAGGTCACCCCGGGCAACTCCAGCATCTTCGTGGGCAACAAGGAGTTCGAGATCATGAAGAAGCCCGGCCGCGGCAAGAACGGCCACATCGCCATCGGCTGCAACAACGTCGACCGCGCCATCTATCACCTGAGCCGCCGCGGCGTCAAGTTTGACCTGGAGTCCAAGGGCGTCAAGGACGGCAAGACCATGTCCTGCTACATGGCAGACGAGATCGGCGGCTTCGCCATCCACCTGGTCAAGGCCTGATCCATTTTTTCCATGCCATACCCCGCCGCGGGACATCCGCCCTGCGGCGGGTTGTTTGAAGTCTACCCACACTGAATCATAACATTGAAGGAGAATATCACAATGAAAGTTGTTACCTTTGGCGAACTGATGGTCCGTCTGCAGCCGTTCAACTACGAGCGCTTTGTCCAGGCCAGCAACCTGGAGTTCACGTTCGGCGGCGGTGAGGCAAACGTTGCCGTCTCGCTGGCCAACTACGGCGTGGACGCCGCTTTCGTCACCAAGCTGCCCGCACACGCCATCGGCCAGTGCGCCGTCAACAGCCTGCGCCGTTACGGCGTTGACACCAGCATGATCGTCCGCGGCGGCGACCGTGTGGGCATCTACTACAACGAGAAGGGCGCTTCCCAGCGCGGCTCGGTCTGCATCTACGACCGCGCCAACAGCGCAATCCAGCTGGCTCAGCCCTCCGACTTCGACTGGGAGAAGATCTTCCAGGGCGTGGATTGGTTCCACTTCACTGGCATCACCCCGGCTCTGGGCGAGAACGTCGTCGAGATCTGCCGTCAGGCCTGCAAGGCTGCCAAGGCTGCCGGCGTCAAGATCAGCTGCGACCTGAACTACCGCGGCAAGCTGTGGACCCGTGAGCAGGCCCGCGCTGCCATGACCGACCTGTGCCAGTACGTGGACGTCTGCATCTCCAACGAGGAGGACGCAAAGGACGTCTTCGGCATTGAGGCTGAGGCTACCGACATCTACGGCGGCACCCTGAACCACGAGGGCTACAAGAGCGTTGCCAAGCAGCTGGCTGACAAGTTCCACTTCGAGAAGGTCGCCATCACCCTGCGTGAGAGCCACAGCGCTTCCGACAACGGCTGGAGCGCTATGCTGTACGACGCTGCTTCCAACGAGTACTGCTTCTCCAAGAAGTACGAGCTGCGCATCATCGACCGCGTCGGCGGCGGCGACTCCTTCGGCGGCGGCCTGATCTACGCCCTGCTGAACGGCAAGAGCACCCAGGACGCTGTTGAGTTCGCCGTGGCTGCTTCCGCTCTGAAGCACTCCATCGAGGGCGACTACAACATGGTCACCGTCTCCGAGGTGGAGAAGCTGGCTGGCGGCGACGGCTCGGGCCGTATCCAGCGCTAAAAAGCGGCTGCACGGGAGGCTGTCACATGGATATCCGTTATTCCTGCAACCAGAAAGATTTCAAGCGCTACACCACCGAGGAAATGCGGGACGAAATGCTCATCACCGGCCTGTACAAGGCCGATGAAGTGGTGGCCGTCTACAGCCATGTGGACCGCATGGTCACCCTGGGCTGCATGCCGGTTCATGAAGTGGTGTCCATCGACAAGGGCATCGACATCTGGGCCAACTTCGGCACCCACTATTTCCTGGAGCGGCGCGAGATCGGCATGTTCAACATCGGCAAGGGTTCCACCGGCATCGTCGTCGCCGACGGCGTCCGGTACGAGCTGGGCTACAAGGACTGCCTGTATATCACCCAGGGCACCAAGGAGGTCACCTTTGCTTCGGCTGATCCCTCCTGCCCCGCCAAGTTCTATATGGTGTCGGCCCCGGCCCACTGCGCCTATGAGACCCGCCTGATCAAGATGGCCGATGCCAACCATCGGCCTCTGGGCAGCGTGGAGACCTGCAACAAGCGGACCATCAACCAGTTCATTCACCCCGACGTCCTCAAGACCTGCCAGCTCAGCATGGGCATGACCGAGCTTGAGCCGGGGTCCAACTGGAACACCATGCCCAGCCACACCCACGAGCGCCGGATGGAGATCTACACCTATTTCGAGCTGCCTGAGGGACAGGTGGTCTTCCACATGTGCGGTGAGCCCACCCAGACCCGCCACATCGTCATGCACAATGAGGATGCGGTCATCAGCCCGTCGTGGAGCATCCACAGCGGCGTGGGCACCTCCAACTACACCTTCATCTGGGCGATGGGCGGCGAGAACATGGAGTTTGACGACATGGACAACATCGCCACCACCGACCTGCGCTAAACTGCCAGCTCCGGGCAGACCGGGCTTGTAACGTTATGCCACAAGGCCCCGTATCCGGTGCACGCCGGGTACGGGGTCTTTCTTGTTAAATTTTTGCCTAGTATACATCAAAGGATACAACACACCTCTGGAAAGAAAGGAGCTTTTCCCCATGGAACTTTCTGCATTTGACCTGAGCGGCAAAGTGGCGCTGATCACGGGCGGCGCCCATGGCATCGGCTTTTCGATCGCCGAAGGGATGGCCCGCTGCGGGGCCACGGTCTGCTTCAACTGCTCGTCCCAGTCCAGCTATGAAAAGGGCATGGCGGCCTACAAAGAGGCCGGCATCGACGCCCACGGCTATGTTGCGGACGTCACCGACTGGGAGGCCGTCCAGGCCATGGTAGCCCAGATCAAGCAGGATGTGGGCCCGGTGGACATTCTGGTGAACAACGCCGGCATCATCCAGCGCAAGCCCATGCTGGAGACCAGCACCGAGGATTTCCAGAAGGTGCTGAACGTCCATGTGGTGGGCGCCTTCAACTGTTCCAAGGCAGTGCTGCCGGACATGATCGAAAAGCGTGCCGGCAAGATCATCAACATCTGCTCCATGATGAGTGAGCTGGGCCGTGAGACGGTGTCGGGTTATGCGGCAGCCAAGGGCGGTCTGAAGATGCTGACCAAGAACATTGCCTCGGAGTTTGGCGAGTACAACATCCAGTGCAACGGCATGGGACCCGGCTACATTGCCACTCCCCAGACCGCGCCCCTGCGCGAGCGTCAGCCGGACGGCAGCCGTCATCCCTTTGACCAGTTCATCCTGTCCAAGACCCCGGCTGGACGCTGGGGCGAAGCCGAGGACATGGTAGGTCCCTGTGTATTCCTGGCCTCCCACGCCTCCGACTTCGTCAATGGCCAGATCCTCTACGCCGACGGCGGCATCCTCGCCTACCTCGGCCGTCAGCCCGGCTAACTTACTTTTCTGGAAGAAAAGTAAGCAAAAGACTTTTACTGTGTACCATACAGTTTCCGGGTCTCCGGCGGTTCCACGGGGCCTTTACGCTTTGGCTCGCTCCCGGCGCTTGGGCCTGCGGCCCGGTACGATGCAAAGTCCCGCTATAACCTGGTTTATCTTTTGCTGGATACATTCACCCTGACCGCTCTTTAGGACGTTTGTGGGGGCTGCAAACTATGCCGCGCTCACGTTAGGTCCGGGCTGCGCCCGGGTACGATGCAAAGTCCTGCTATAACCTGGTTTATCTTTTGCTGGATACATTCACCCTGGCCGCTCTTTAGAGCGGTTGTGAGGGGTGCAAACTATGCCGCGCTCACGTCAGGTTCGGGCTGCGCCCGGGTACGATGCAAAGTCCTGGCATAGCCCGATTTTGACGGCCTCGTGCGTCCACGGCTAAAAGCGCCATAAACACCAAATCCCTGCTCCTGTTTGGGGCAGGGATTTTTATTTGCGGGTTATTTCCAGGGCTTTGGTGTATGGGTGTATGTTGGCAATGGGTGTATGTTGGCACAGTCCGGCCAAAGGATTTTTTCTCTCTCCTGTTGGCAGAGCGCCGGGCTTCAGCCTTTGCACCATGCTGCATTCCGGTATCATCCGATTTTACTTTATCCGACTGTTCCCCTGTATAAAACAACAACCCTCGCCTTACATGAGGCGGGGGTTGTCGCATTTTGTGGATTTGTTGGACGCATCACTGGGAAACCCGATGATGCGCCGTCAGACACCATTCAAAACAGTATGAAAGCGTGTTTGCTTTGTACCGGGCCACCGTTCGGGAACGTTCAAATCGCAGCCCATCAAGCCAGATTTTGAACCCGCCTGCAATCGAAGCGGGCCGCAGGCCGGGAACCTTCTAAAGCGGCTGGAACCTTGCCGCCGGCTGGGCCTTGGGAGGACTACAGCAGTTTGCGGTACCAGGTAAAGCTTTTTGCAAGCTTTTTCTCGAAAAAGCGCCGCAGGCCGGGAACCTTCTAAAGCGGTTGGAACCTTGCCGCCGGCTGGGCCTTGGGAAGATTACAGCAGTTTGCGGTACCAGGTAAAGCTTTTTGCAAGCTTTTTCTCGAAAAAGCGGGAAGTTAGACCTTTTCGATGGTGATGGTCCAGGTGCTGGTCATGGCCTCGTCGGGCTCCAGCACTTCGTGCTTGCCCTCCTCGTTGACGCTGTTGGCCCAGCCGTTCCAGGGCTCCATGCAGACAAAGTTCTCGGCATCCTGCTGCCACAGCACACCGTTGGTAAAGCTCTCGTCGGCATCCACCGTCACCTTGTGTCCGTTGCCCTTGTCGGTGAAGGACATGGGGAACTCCACGCCGGTCAGCAGCCGGATGCTGTTGTCGGCGCCGGGCTTCCGGGTCAGGGTGATCTTCTCGGGTGCGGCGGGCTGCTCGCCCTTGGCATCCTCAGAACAGGTGGCGCAGCGGATGTCAAAGTCCACGTTCTCCAGAGCGCTGGCCACAAAATAGGGATGATAGCCAAAGCTGAAAGGCATGGGCTGCTCGCCGTCGTTGATGACGGTCAGGTCGATGGAAGCGGTGTTGCCGTCCAGATTGTAGGTCACCATCAGGGTGAAGTCAAAGGGATACAGGAACTTGGTCAGCGGGCTGGACTGCAGCATCAGGGTGACGCCGTCGGGGCCTACGCTGTCCACCTGCCAGGGGCACAGGTCGGCCAGGCCGTGGGTCTCCATGGGATAGGCCTTGCCGTCAAAAATGTGGACGCCGTTGTCCGGGTTGGAGCAGCTGGGGAACAGGATGGGCACCGCAAAACGGGGCCGGTTGCACTCGCTGAAATTGGGCCGGCGAATCCAGATGTATTCGTCCCCCTCCAGGGAGAACCCGGTGATCATGCCGCCCCGCTCCGGGGTGATGACCAGCTCGGTCTTGGCAGCCGAATCGGTGATGACGTACTGCTCGTAGCAGGCGTCCCCTTCGGTGATGTAGCGGGTGGTAATCTGATTCATAGCATATACCTCCTGTCAAGTGCTGCGGGCGGTCTGCCCGCCGGTCTGTGTTGCCTTTATTGTACCAGATTTTGCGCCAAAGGGCCATGCCGATTTTTTCAGCATGGCCCTTTTCTGTGCTTTTACAGGACGACGCCGTCCTTGAAGATGGAGATATCCCGGAATCCGTTGATTTCGGCCTTGGTCTGCTTGCCGCTGGCGGTATCAATCACCAGCTGCAGCAGGTCCTGAGCGGTCTCGTCGATGGTCTTTTTGCCGTCGGCGATGACGCCGGCGTTGAAATCGATCCAGCCCGGCTTTTTCTCCGCCAACGGGGTGTTGGTGGACAGCTTCAGGGTGGGAGCCGGCGCCGAGAAGGGGGTGCCGCGGCCGGTGGAGAACAGAATCATATGCGCGCCGGCGGCGGTCATGGCGGTGGCCGACACCAGGTCATTGCCGGGGCCGTACAGCATGTTCAGGCCCTTGGTGACCACGGGGTCGCCGTAGCCGATGACGTCCATAATGGGGGCGGTGCCGCCCTTCTGGACACAGCCGCAGCTCTTGTCCTCCAGGGTGGTGATGCCGCCCTGCTTGTTGCCCGGAGAGGGGTTGTCGTAGACCACCTCGTTGTGGCTGATGAAGTAATTCTTGAAGCCGTTGAGCATCTGCTCGGCCTTGACAAAGACGTCGCGGTTGATGCAGCGGTTCATCAGGAAGCCCTCAGCGCCGAACATCTCGGGCACCTCGGTCAGGACGGTGGAACCGCCCCGCTGGCCCAGCATATCTGAGAACCGGCCGATGGTGGGGTTGGCGGTGATGCCGGACAGGCCGTCCGAGCCGCCGCACTTCATGCCCACCACCAGCTCCGACACCGGGATGGGCTGGCGCTCAAACTGGCGGGCATAGTCGGCCAGCTCTTCCAGCAGCTTGCGGGCAGCGGCGAACTCGTCCTCCACGTCCTGGCAGACCAGGAACTTGACGCGGTCGGGGTCGTACTCGCCCAGCTCGGCCTTAAACTGGTCGGGCTGGATGTTCTCACAGCCCAGGTGCAGCACCAGCACGCCGGCGGCGTTGGGATGGCGCACCAGAGCGGCCAGCAGCTTGCGGGTCTGGGCGTGGTCGTGACCGGTCTGGCTGCAGCCGAAGGGATGCGGGAAGGTGTACAGGCCCTCGATGCTGCCGGTGACCAGATCCTGGTTGTCCTGCACCATCTTCTTGGCGTTTTCGTTGACGCAGCCTACCACCGGGATGATCCAGATTTCATTGCGGATGGCGGCGCGGCCGTCCTTGCGGCGGAAACCCATAAAGGTCTCGGGCTCCACATGGGGCAGCGGGGCCAGGTCGCAGGCGGGGTTGTAGCTGTACTCCACCTCGCCCGACAGGTTGGTCTTGACGTTATGGGTGTGCATCCAGCGGCCGGGCTGGGCGTCCTCGGTGGCGTGGCCGATGGGGAAACCGTACTTGATGACGTCCTCCCCTGCCCGGATGGGCTTCACTGCCATCTTGTGGCCCTGGGGAATGTCCTCCAGAGCGGTCACCGACAGGCCGTCGGCTTCCACCGTCTGGCCCTTGGCGATGGGATGCAGCGCCACCACCACGTTGTCGATGGGGCTGATATGAATAACCTGCGCCATAGTTGCAGTTCTCCTTGTCTTATCAAAAAAGCCGGCGGGGCATTCCCCCGCCGGCGGATGGGTCGGGTGTGCCGGCGCGCCTCACAGGAGAGGCGTCGGGTCTGTCACAGACACCCTGAATCGGGTCTTACAGGCAGCTCTTGTAAGCGGCCTCGGCGCCCTGGCTGCGGATCAGTTCCAGATCGGCCAGGACAGCGGCCTCCACGCCGGGGATGGCGGTCAGGTCCTGATCCCACATCTGGGTGTTGGTCAGAACAGCATGGACCAGATCGGCGGCGGAGTCGTCCTTGTGTGCGTAGTAGAAGTCCAGAGCCCAGGCGTCATCCTGGATCTTGTAGGTGTTGCCGGCGGGGCGCTTGCAGATCAGGCCGTCGGCGGTGCGCTCCTGGATGTCGCTGGAGTAGAAGGCAATGTAAGCGGCCAGGCTCATGGTCAGGCACTTGGGCAGCTCGTTCTTCTCCTTGATGTACTCCAGGAAGGAAGGCATGTTGCGGGCCTTCCACTTGGAGGTGGAGTTCAGAGAGATGCTCATCAGCTCGTGGTTGATGAAGGGGTTGTTGAAGCGGTCCTGCACGGCGGCGGCAAAGGCCATCAGGTCGTCCTTGTCCAGAGGCAGAGTGGGGATGACTTCCTCATACAGCATCTTGTTCATGAACTCGCGGATGGTGTCGTTGTGCATGCAGTCGCGGACGATGTCGTAGCCGGCCAGGTATGCGCCCAGAACAAAGCCGGTGTGGGCGCCGTTCAGGATGCGGACCTTGCGCTTCTTGTAGGGGGTGACGTCAGGCACCACCATGACGTTGACGCCGGCCTTCTTGAACGGGAGCTTGTCCTCCAGCCAGGCCGGACCCTCGATGACCCAGACGCCGAACACTTCGCCCACGTCCAGAACCTGATCGTGGTAGCCGTTGGCCTCCTCGATGGCAGCCATCTCCTGAGGATCGCGGATGCGGCCCGGGACGATGCGGTCCACCAGGGTGGAGCAGAAGGTGTTGGCGGTGTTCATCCAGTCGATGAAGGCCTGATCCAGGCCCCAGTCGGCGGCGTAGTTGTTGCAGCACTTCTGCAGCTCCTTGCCGTTGTTGTCGATCAGCTCGCAGGAGAGGATGATCAGGCCCTTGTCGGCGGCGCCGTTAAAGGCCTTGTAGCGCTCGTACAGCACGCGGGTCAGCTTGGCGGGGAAGCTGTTGGGAGGCACCTGGTCAAACTCGCTGTCGCCCTTGGTGTAGGCGATGCCGGCCTCGGTGGTGTTGGATGCAATGATCTCCAGATCGGGGCTGGCGGCCAGAGCCAGGACCTCGGCCCACTTGCCCTCGCTGTAGGGGCACACGCAGTTGGCCACGCAGGAAATCACCCGCTTGTCGTCCACCTTCTGGCCCTTCTCGCTGCCGCGCAGGTACAGGGTGTACAGGCCCTCCTGCTCGTTGATCCAGTCGGCCATCTGGGGGAAGTTGCCGATGGGCTGCACCAGGCTCACCTTGCCGTTCCAGCCGGCCTTCTCATTGGCCACGTCAAAGAAATAATCCACAAAAGCCCGCAGGAAATTGCCCTCGCCGAACTGCATCACCTTGATGGGGGCATCCTTCAGGATGTACCCATTGTAGCCAGTCTGGGCCAGAACCTTATAATTCAAAGTTTCCATCTCATGCTCTCCTTTACACGTTCACTCTTCCAGCGCCGGCAGGACCGCTCCCGCCGGATTTCTTCTTCTATTTTAAGATCTTGTATACAAAGAAGTCAAGTGTTTCTTTTGGGTTTTCCGGCCAAAACAGGCCCCATCCACAAATTCCAGCGGTTTACACAAGGAATTCTATCAAAATTCAGCAGTTTTTCAGTTGTATACAATGCCCTGTTTAAGGTATACTATAACTAAGTGAAACTCTGCCCTGGCGCAGACGATCCATTGAACACGCTGGAACCTAGCGAAAAAAGGAGTAATAAAACCATGAAAGCATTTATGGATAAAGACTTCATGCTTCAGTCTCCCACCGCACAGCACCTGTACCACACCTATGCGGCGGATATGCCCATCTGCGACTATCACTGCCACATTTCCCCCCGGGAAATTTATGAGAACCGCAAGTTTGAGAACATCACCCAGGTTTGGCTGGGCGGCCGGCAGCCCGACGGCAGCCTGGCCGGCGACCACTACAAGTGGCGCGTGATGCGTTCCAACGGCGTGCCCGAGGAGTACATTACCGGTTCCAAGTCGGACCGTGAGCGCTTCCAGAAGTTCGCCGAGGCCCTGCCCATGGCCATCGGCAACCCCATGTATCACTGGACCAACCTGGAGCTGCGGAAATACTTCGGCTATGAGGGCGTCCTGAACGGCGACACCGCTGAGGAAGTCTGGAACCTGTGCAACGAGAAGCTGCAGAACGATCCCAAGCTGACCGTCCGCGGCCTGATCGAGCAGTCCAACGTGGCCTTCATCGGCACCACCGACGATCCCATCGACAGCCTGGAGTGGCACGAGAAGATCAAGAACGATCCCACCATCAAGTTCACCGTGGCTCCCTCCTTCCGTCCCGACAAGGCCGTCAACATCAACAAGCCCGGCTTTGTGGAATACATGGGCAAGCTGGCTGCCAGCGTCGGCAAGGAGAAGCTGGCCTGCATCCACTGCGTCATGGACGCTCTGACTGAGCGGCTGGAGTTCTTCGTCAAGATGGGCTGCCGCGCAGCGGACCACGGCCTGGACTACGTGCCCTACCGTGAGGCTTCCATCGAGGAAGCGGACGCCATCTACAAGAAGGCCATGGCCGGCGAAGCCGTCACCGTGGAGGAGGCCGAGAAGTACCAGACCGCCCTGCTGATCCACATGGGCAAGCTCTACCACAAGCACAACGTGGTGATGCAGCTGCACTACTCCTGCCTGCGCGGCGTTAACCGCAAGATGAACGCCCTGCTGGGACCCGACACCGGCTTTGACATGATCAACCAGAACACCTGCGGCGGCAACATTGCTGCTCTGCTGAGCGCTCTGACCGACACCGCCGAGTGCCCCAAGACCATCATCTACAGCCTGAACCCGGTGGACAACGAGCAGATCGGCACCATCCTGGGCTGCTTCCAGGACGACGAGATCCCCGGCAAGATTCAGGCCGGTTCCGCCTGGTGGTTCTGCGACCAGAAGGTGGGCATGGAGAACCAGATGAAGTCCCTGGCCAACCTGGGCCTGCTGGGCAACTTCGTCGGCATGCTGACCGACAGCCGCAGCTTCCTGAGCTACACCCGTCACGACTACTTCCGCCGCATCATGTGCAACCTGATCGGCCAGTGGGTTGAGGACGGCGAGTATCCCAACGACGAGAAGTCTCTGGAGAAGATCGTCCGCGGCATCTGCTTCGACAACGCCAAGCGCTACTTCTGCCTGTAACCTACTTTTCTGGAAGAAAAGTAGGCAAAGGCAACGGCGGCGACCGCGTCCAGTGGACGAAACAGGGAGCCGCCGTTGGCGCCGCGCTCCGTTTTTTGCAAGCGCCCGCCGTGGCGCGCCGCAAAAAACGGCTAAGCGCAAGAGGACTCACTGTGTACCATACAGTTTGCGGGTCTCCGATAGTTCCGCGGAACCGTTACGTTCCGGCTCGCTCGTTGCGTTTGCGCCTGCGGCGCGGTACGATGCAAACCTCAACATAGCCTGAGGTTGACCGTCTAGGATCGTTTCAAAGGGCCGGCAACCTCGACACACAGAAAAGTTCCATAAAAATCAGAATCTCCGCTCCTTTCCGGGGCGGGGATTTTTTGCTGCCTGTTTTTGAATTTGAAAATCATTCAGTCACTTGTAATGCGTGTTCTTTTCGCCGTCCCGGCCATCTTTTCCGCCCCTTTTTGGCAAAAGAAAAACTCCCTCATCCGTTCAGCCCGGGCAGGCTTTGCGGATGAGGGAGTATTTTTGTTATGAGAGATACCGCTGTACTGTGTTTCCTTCAGTTGGCATCCAAGCGTCTGCGCAGTGGAGCCCGTCAACCGGTTTCGTCTGCATCGTACTGCGCCGCAGGCGCAAACGTAATGAGCGAGCCGGAGCGTGCAGGCCCAGCGGAACTGCCGGAGACCCGCAAACTGTATGGTACACAGTGAAAAGCTTTTTGCTTACTTTTTCTCCGAAAAAGTAAGTTAGTCGCGGCTGCGGTTGCCCATGCCCAGCAGACGCAGGACGAACAGGAAAATGTTGATGAAGTCCAGATACAGGGTCAGAGCGCCGTAGACGCTGGCCTTCTCAGCCAGTTCGCTGTCGGCTGCATAGTAGGCATACATCTGATGCAGCTTCTGGGTATCGTAGGCGGTCAGCAGCATAAAGACCACCAGGCCGATGCCGCTGTACAGCAGAGATGCGCCAATGCCGAATCCGAACAGGGTGCCCACCAGACCGGTAACCATCATGGCCATCAGACCCATCATCAGCTTGGGCCCCCAGCTGGTTAGATCCTTGTTGGTGGTGTGGCCATAGAACGCCATGAGCCCAAAATAAATGGCGGTACTCAGGAAGGCCATCACCAGGGTGTTCACCGAGAACAGCAGGAAATAATAGCTCAAGACCATGCCGTTGAGGGCCGAATAAGCCAGGAACACGCCCCGGGCGGCGCCCACCGACATCCGCTGCAGCCGTGCGCTCAGGGTAAACACCAGAGCCAGCTCGGCAATGGTCAGCACCAGATACAGCGAGTTCACCAGATAAAACAGAGGCGTCGTGACCGTCAGAAACGCCACGGCAAAGGTTACCACCAGGCCGCAGGCCATCCAGCGGTAGGTCCGGGCCATATAATCGGCAGCGGACATCGTAGCTTCGGTGTAGCCGCGGTCGTAATCGTTGTTGTAATAATTCATATAAGACACTCCTTTTTCCACGGGCGGGGGTGTCATGGGCTCTTGCCCCGCTCTGATGGTTACAGTATACTATAGAGAAATGAACGTTTCATGAAAAGGCTGTGACTGATTTTGTCTTTCGGATTGTACTACCATATTCCCTATTGTTTTTCCCGCTGCCGGTACTGTGATTTCTACGCCGCCGGGGGCCAGCGGGGCGTCCCTGACGCCTACATTGACGCCCTGCTGCGGGAATTGCACCGGCATCCGCTGCCCGGTGCGCCGGATACCGTCTACTTTGGAGGCGGCACCCCCAGCCTCCTCACCCCGGCTCAGGCCCGGCGCCTGATTCAGGCGGCAGCGCCCCGGCCGGGGGCCGAAATCACCCTGGAAGCCAACCCCGAAACCGTGGATGAAGAACAGCTCAGGGGCTTCCGGGAGGCCGGCGTCAACCGGCTGTCGCTGGGGGTTCAGTCGGCCAGCGACGCCCAGCTGCGGACCCTGGGCCGGCCCCACAATGCCGCCCAGGCCCGGGCTGCCTTTGCCGCCGCCCGGCAGGCCGGTTTTGCCAACATCAGCGGCGATATCATGCTGGCCCTGCCCCATTACACCCGGGCTGAGTTCGACCAGACGCTGGCCCTGATCCAGGAAGGCGGCGCACAGCACATCTCCGCCTACCTGCTCAAGATCGAGCCGGGGTCGGCCTTTGGCCGCCGTCCCCCCGAGGGTCTGCCCGACCCCGACCAGGCCGCCGACTTTTACCTCTACGCGGTGGAACAGCTGGCCCGGGCCGGCTACCAGCAGTATGAGATTTCCAGCTTTGCCCGGCCCGGCTTTGAGGGACAGCACAACCGCATCTACTGGGACTGCGGGGACTATCTGGGTCTGGGCCCTGCCGCCCACAGCTGCATGGGAAACCAGCGGTTTTATTATCCCCCCGACACCGCCGCTTTCATCGCCGGGTCCGACCCGGTGCCCGACGGGGTCTGCGGGGCTGAGGACTACCTGATCCTCCAGCTGCGGCTGGCCGACGGGCTGGATCTGGCCGAATACCGCCGCCGGGGCGGGGCGGAATTCACCGCCCACCAGCAGGCCTTTCTGGAGCACTGCGCCCGGGCCGGTTACCTGACCCTGACCCCGGACCACATCGCCCTCACCCCTCTGGGGATGATCGTACAGAACAGCATTTTGGAGGAACTGATTTAAGGCAGGGGACGGCCGGTCCCCCCTTTCAGTTCATCCAGCCGGAGCACCGGCCAGCCCAGGGCCTCAATGGCGGCCCGGTCATGGGTGGCCAGCAGCACAGGCCCTCCGGCACAGCGGCGGTTCAGCAGAGCCGCCGCTTTTTCCATGGACACGGGGTCCAGACCGGTGAAGGGCTCGTCCAGCAGGCGGGTGTCGGCTTTGGCCCACACCGCCCGCAGCAGGGCGGCCCGCCGCTTCTGTCCGCCCGACAGCCGGGCCGCCGGCAGGGTCAGGGCCTCGCCGGTCATGCCCAGCAGGGCAAAGTCTTCCTCCACCGCGGAGCGGCAGGCTTTGCCGTCGGGCAGGACCAGCAGCACATTGTCCACCGCCGACATCTGGGGGCAGAGCCGGTCCTCCTGAAAGACCGCCGCCGCCCGGCCCACCCCGGCGACCGTACCGCTGTCGGGTTTATCCAGGCCCAGCAGAATCCGCAGCAGGGTGGTCTTGCCCCAGCCGCTGGGAGCCCACAGCACCGCCGGGGCCGCCGCCGAGAAGGTTAAATCCTCAAACAGCAGGTGTTCCCCAAAGCGCTTGGTCAGATGTTCCACTTGCAGCGTCATGGCTCTCCCTCCCCGCAGACGCGCCGCACCGCCAGCCCCAGCAGAGCCAGGAAGGCCCTCTCAAACAGGGCGGACAGGCAGATGATGACAAAGGTCCAGGCAAACAGGTCCCCGGTGGAGAGGGTGATTTTGGCCCGGTAGAGGGCGTCGCCGATGCTGCCGTCAGGCAGGCCGATGACCTCGGCGGCCACGCCGCTCTTCCAGCACAAACCCAGGGCGGTGCGGCACCCCTCCCGGAAGGCCGGCAGCACCGCCGGCAGCCAGATGGCCCGCAGACGCCGTCCCGCCGGCAGGCGGAACACCCTGGCCATTTCCAGCAGCTGGACGTCGGTGCTCTGGATGCCGGTGCGGACGGCGCTGTACAGCACCGGCACCGCCATCAGGAAGCTGATGAGGATGCTCAAATCCTTCCCACGGACCCACACCAGGGCCAGAATCACAAAGCTGGCCACTGGTGTGGCCTTCACCAGCTGCATCACCGGGTCCAGCAGCAGCTCCACCGTCCGGGACAGCCGCGCCCCCACCGCCAGAGCCACGCTGCACAGCGCGCCCAGGCCAAACCCCAGCAGAATCCGCCCGCTGGAAAAGGCCACCCGGGCCCAGAAATCCCCGGTGGGCAGCAGCTGCAGCAGGGTCCCGGCCGCCCGGATGGGGGACACCAGAAACACCTCCTGACCCACGGCCACGGCGGCCCATTGCCACAGGGCCAGCCAGAACGCCACCGCCGCCAGACGGGCGGGCCAGGACTTTTTCTTGGATTTCACAGCACACCTCCTTTTGCTTTGTTCCAGAAAAGTATAAACCAAAAAGGGACGCCCCGCAAGGGGCACCCCTTTTCCGTTTTCGGGTGATTTTTGAGCGGGCCGGGGCCTTCTCATTCGCCCAGCCAGTAGAAGCCGTCGTCCGGCATGGAGCCGCCCACAGCGGCGGGGTCGGCATCATACAGCACCTGCAGATAACCTGCCACGTCGGCCTTCATATCCTCGCCGGTGGTGCAGACGATGTTGCAGTTGGGCAGAGCCGCCTTGGCGATAGCTGCCTTGGCCACCACACCCTGCTCCTCGCAGAGGGCGGCGGTGCCGTCCAGGTCATTGTTGGCGGCGTCCACGCTGGCGGTGTAGTCCTCCAGGAAGGCGGCCACCACGTCGGGGTGCTCCTGGGCGTACTCGGTGCGGACCACCGTCACGCCGGTGATCAGCTGGGTGTCGCAGATCTTGTCCCACTCCTCGGTCAGATCCAGAGCCACCCGCAGGGTGTCATCCTGCATGGAGGCAGAGGTCACATAGGGCTGGGGCAGCACTGCAATGGCGTCCTCTGCCACCGCCATCTGGGCGGTGACCTCGGTGGCCTCGCTGTAGAACTCAATGGTCACATCCTGGTCGGAATCAATGCCGTTCTGCTCCAGAATGTAGCGCAGGACGTACTCGGGGGTGGTGCCCTTGCCGGTGGACAGGATGGTGCGGCCTTTCAGGTCGGCCACCGACTGGACGGTGTCACCCTTCTCCACCACATACAGGACGCCCAGGGTGTTGACGGCCATCACCTGGATGCCGCCCTGGGTTTTCTGGTAGAGGGTGGCGGCCAGGTTGGCCGGAATCGCGGCCATGTCCAGCTCGCCCTTGGTCAGCAGGGGGACAATCTCGTCGGCAGCGCCGTAGAGCTGCAGGTCATAGCTGAGGGATGCGGTGCCCTCCTCCTGCATGGGCAGCAGGTTGACCAGGCCCATGGTGGTGGGGCCCTTCAGGCCGGCAATCCGAACGGGGTCGGTGGTGGACAGGGGCTCGGCGGCCTCTTCCGAGGATGCGGCCTCACTGGAGGCCGCCTGGCTGGAGGCTGCTTCGCTGGAAGCCGCCGTGCTGCCGGAGGCCGAGCTCCCGCAGGCTGCCAGGGACAAAAGCATGGCTGCCGAGAGCAGCAGAGAAATCCATTTCTTCATTGTTTCGTTCCTTCTCACTTTCCAATTTTTACAATTTCCAAAAATTGCACAAAACCATTTGCTTTGCAGGCATCATTCTACTATAATGAAAAGGAAAATACCGTTGCATATGCAACAGAACGCCTGCCGGTCCGGGCGGCGGGGCCCGGCTGCCCCGCACCCTTTCCGGTCCGCAGGCCCCTGGAACACACCATCATTGCCGGCGCTCCGGCCCGCCCGGGCCGGCCGCGCCATTGGAACCAATTCATGCAAAACGACGTTACACTCTTACAATCCACCGCCCTGTTCAGCGGTCTGAACGAGGAGGACCTGACCGGCCTTCTGGCCCGGATCGGCGCCGCCCGCCGCAGCTACAACCGGGGCGCGGTGCTGGTTCAGGCAGGAGCTCCCAGCCACAGCGTGGGGGTCATCCTGTCGGGCCGGATCGAGGCGGTCCGCCGGGCTCCCAACGGCAGCCCCCTGCCCATCACCCGAATGGGGCCCGGAGGCATCTTCGGGGACGTGCTGGGGGGCTCCAGCCTGTACAGCCCGGTGACCGTCACCGCCGTCACCCCCTGCGAAGTCCTGCTGATCCCCTACGAGCGGCTTCTCTGCCCCGACGGCACCGCCGCCGGGCAGCAGGTGCTTCAAAATCTGGTGCGCACCATCAGTGACAAATATTTTCTGCTGGCGCGGCGGGTGGATCTGCTGCTTCTGCGCAGTCTGCGGGCCAAGGTGTCCGCCTATCTGCTCAGCGAGGCCGACCGGGCCGGGCAGCTGACCTTCCGCATTCCCTTTACCCGGGCCCAGCTGGCCGATTATCTCAACTGTGACCGCAGCGCCCTCAGCCGGGAGCTGGGCCGGATGCAGCGGGAGGGTCTGCTGGACACCTACCGCAGCAGCTTTAAACTGCGGGACCCCGACGCCCTGCGCAGGCTGTCCCAATAAAACGCCAAAGGAGCTTCTCATCATGAGCGGAAAACCGATTCTCTGGATCATCATCCCCTGCTACAACGAAGAAGAAGTGCTGCCCATCACGGCGCCCCAGTTTTTGCAGAAGGTGCTGGACCTGGCCGGGGCAGGCCTCATCAGCGACCGCAGCCGGGTCTGTTTTGTGAACGACGGGTCCCGGGACCGCACCTGGGAGCTGATCTGCCAGTTTGCCCGGCAGGACGAGCATTTCATCGGCATCAGCCAGAGCCGCAATCGTGGCCATCAGAATGCGGTCCTGGCGGGCCTGATGGAAGCCCGGGACAAGTGCGACATCACCATTTCCATCGACTGCGACGGTCAGGACGACATCAACGCCATGGACGAGATGGTGCAGAAGTACCTGGACGGGGCCGAGGTGGTGTACGGCGTGCGGAGCCGCCGGGACACCGACACCTTTTTCAAGCGTTTCACCGCCGAGGGGTTCTATCACCTGATGAACCTGCTGGGGGCGGACATTGTCTTTAACCACGCCGACTATCGCCTCATCAGCGCCCGGGTGCTGGAGAGCTTTGCCGACTACCACGAGGTGAATATTTTCCTGCGGGGCATGGTGCCTCTGGTGGGCTTTCCCAGCACCACCGTGGCCTATGAGCGCCACGAGCGTCTGGCGGGCGAAAGCCACTATCCCCTGTCCAAAATGCTGAGTCTTGCCTTTGACGGCATCACCAGCCTGTCCAACAAGCCCATCCGGCTGATCACCGGGGCGGGAATGCTGTTCAGCATTGTCAGCTTCATCGGGGTGATCTGGGCCGTGGTGATGGGGCTGATGGGCAGCACCGTGGCCGGCTGGGCCAGCACCGTCTGCATTGTCTGTCTGATGGGCGGCATCCAGCTGATCTGTCTGGGCGTCATCGGGGAATATATCGGCAAGATTTATATGGAAACCAAAGCCCGGCCCCGCTACATCATCAGCGAGCGGACCTGGGAGCCCTACGAAAGGAAGTATCACGGATGAGCAAACAGAACTGGAGAGGTTCCACCCTTTTGAGCCCGGTGCCGCCGGTCCTTGTCTCCTGCGGCAGTCTGGAAAAACCCAACCTCATCACCATCGGCTGGGCCGGCACCATCTGCACCAAGCCTTCCATGGTGTCCATCAGCATCCGGCCCGAGCGTTACAGTTACAATCTGATCAAAGAGAGCGGGAAGTTTACCATCAATCTTCCCACCGAGGCCCTAGTCAGGGCAGTGGACTGGTGCGGAGTCAAGAGCGGCCGGGACGTGGACAAGTTCCAGGCCATGGGGCTTCATGCCGCGCCGGGCTCCGCCCTGCCTGACTGTCCCATTCTGGAGGAGAGCCCGGTCAATCTGGAGTGCCGGGTCACCCAGGTCATTCCCCTGGGCAGCCACGACATGTTCCTGGCCGAAGTGGTCGGCTGTTGTGTGGACGAGGATCTTCTGGACAGCGAGGGCAAGCTCCATCTGGACAAAGCCCGGCTCATTGCCTACAGCCACGGCGAATACCATGCCCTGGGCCGCCGTCTGGGAACCTTCGGCTACTCGGTCCGCAAAAAATCCACCTCCAAAAAACGCCGCTAACCTCCCGCTTCTCCCGCTTTTTCGAGAAAAAGCTTGGCAAAAAGCTTCACCTGGTACCGCCGACTGCTGCAATCTTCACAAGGCCCAGCCGGCGGCAAAGTTCCAGCCTCTTTATGAGGCTCCCGGCCTGCGGCCGAATACGATGCAAGGTCCGGCACAACTTAATTTTCCAACGCGCTGAAAAGCTCCTATAAGATCACCAATCCCCGTTCCCGCAAAGGGAAACGGGGATTTTTCTTTGATCATCTAGCCTCTACAACAAACAATGCGAGGGCCAGCTCGTGAGAGCCGGCCCTCGCAGAGGGACCCTATCTTTCGTGACGCAAAAGTTCTTTTGTTTTGGTGCGATCAACAACAGAAGGAATATTGGTTAGACATTCCCCTTTGTCGCCACATCGGATGGGTTATTTACCCGAACCTCAGGCGGTCTCTTGCCCAAGATCCCTTACATCACGCCCAGTCATGGTGCTACTGGGGTGTTATAAGTAGAATGAGGAAATTACTTAGACACCTTGGTGGGGGTGCGGGTGACGGTGAAAGCGTAGATGTAGTTGCTCTGACCGTTAACATTCTCTACCTTAACAACAGCAACCTTGCCAGTGTGCTCGAAGGTGTAGTAATCCTTGCCGTCATTATAATCTTCGTAGTACCAGTTGCCAGTTGCCAGGAGCTTATCCATTGCGGCAGCGATCTCAGCAGCGGCAGCCTCTTCAGAATAGCCAGCCTTGCTATCGCCCAGAGTGTCAATTGCCACGTAAGTCTCGGAATCTTCAAGATCACTGAAGCTCAGAGTCATGTTAGCGTCCTGCAGACCAGCCAGCTTCTTAAAAGTATCAGCAGTAGCATTGATAGAGCTGCTATTGGTTGCCCAGTCGCCCAGAGACTTGGCATAGGCTTCCAGCGCATCCTCCATCTTGGCATCAGCAGTAAATGTCACGCGATCGGTAGTATCCTCATCCAGCTTGGAAATGACGCTAGCAACAACACCAGTGGGAACAACAACGTTCTCACCATCGTTGCCACCGTTGCCATTGGAGCAGCCAGCCAGCATGCTGATGGCCATAACGCCAGCGAGCATCAGAGAAGCAATCTTCTTGAGTTTCATAATGAATTTTTCCTCCTTAATGGTGTAAAAGATAGAGACCCAAAACAGGTTCAAAGGAAGGTCCTTTCCTTTGTGTGCCTAT
>NZ_NFKB01000043.1:0-27166 GCF_002160175.1 Faecalibacterium sp. An192 | reverse complement strand
AATAAGTTCCGTGATTCATTGTGAAGCATATTCATCATCTCCACATTTATCATACCACTGCTGTACAGTGCGGCGGTGACTTCACTCTATTTTCTGGGTTTGCTCTAGACGAAACCTGGTATTATCAAGGGCATATTCAAAACAGTCCGGGTCAATCAACTGACCATTGGCTGGATCATTCATTTCTAAGCGGAGTGCTTCCGCGCCGGTCTTGCGGGAGAGTGTAAAGTAGCCATCCTCCAGTTCAAAGGACAGGCAGGACAGTCCTTCCTCATTGTCCAACTCCCAAATCATTCTTTTTGCAAATAATTCTATTGGTTTACCTCATAACTACTCCAAGGTCATTTCACAAAGAACCAGCTTGTCTTTCTCATCACTGAGAAATGCCCGGTTTCCCCATACATCCAGCACATGGAAGGAAGCGTATCCACGGGGCATGGCAAGGTCGATCAGCGCCAGATCCGAAAGGCGCAGCACCTTTTGTTTACCCTTCCAGTCATCATTCTTAAAAATGGGAGATAGGATCAGGCAAGTCCTGTCACCGGAGAATTTTCCGCGCATCCCGTGTTTTCCGGGCAGGCGGCTTAAATTATCTTTGCCCCACAGTTTCTTTTTGAATAGTCCGTTTTCCTCCAGTTCCAGATACCAATAGTAGCCCATGAGAGAAAGGCCCGCCGGATTAATGGTGCTGCTTTCCAAGAAGGCATAAAATTGTCCATCCTGTTCCAGTATGGAGCCAATCATAGGATAGTTGTAGTGAAAGTCTGCCTGGGCAAAATTTCCGCCAGCTCGCTCTACCGCCGCCAAATGGGTCTGTCGGGTTCCTGCTTTGCTGTATACACAAGAGCCGCTTTCTGCCCAGTGTGCAGTCATGGCTTCAAAGTTTACCGTCAGGGTGGTAAAGCTGTTGGTCGCATCAGCGTAGTTGTCCACTCGGCACACAACAGGGAAAACGCCCTGACTTCCAGTGACAGCCACAGGCTTGGGAATACCCTGGGCACACCAATTATCCATGGGGATTGGAATCCACTCTCCATCCATCTGAGGCATCAACCAAAGGGATTTACTGGCCGGGCAAACCAACAGGATTCCTCTGCCGCATGAGAGCAAGACAGGATCTTCCCAAACATCTTGCTGTTCTTTCGGCTCCGGGCTGAGAATCCACCTGAAAACTTCGCCTTTGACCCACAAAACGCCGCTGCACTTTTGCGCGAGATGATAGGTCCAAAACACAATTTCATCCTCGCTGCGGGCGACCATACCTTTGCATCCAGTGGGGCTGTATTTGAAGGAAGTTCCCGTCAGTTCAAATTCCTCGAACGCCCAGTTCTTTATCACTTTTAGTTTCGCTTTCATGCTTTCACCTCACAGCAAGTCTGCCTTGATACTGCACTGTTCCAGAACCGGCAGCACCTGTTCCGGCTTGGAGGACATGAGGGTCATATGTTTGAGATTGGGGAACTGGCGCAGTTCCGCTTCCGTAATGGTATTAAGATCAAAGGCTCCGTCCTCGCCATCCCAGAAGGGGCAGAGCTGGGTATAAATCTCGCTGCCGCCATCCATCTCGATTTCTGTGACCTCCGGGGCCAGCCGCGCCGGGATGGGGTATTGTTCCAGCCACTTCCGAATCTCGGGGATGGGTTCATACCCTTCCGCGTCAAGGTCGATTTTGCGTCGACGATACTCTCGGACGAACGTATGGGTATCCAGTTTTGGAGCCAGTAACCCTTTCTCGTACATCAGGACTTCCATAACCGCCAGCTTGAAGTTGAAGCTGGTAAAGGTGAGCACTGGTTCAGTCGGCTTGGATAACTTGTATTTCTGCACTTTCGCCGCCTTATTCTCTGGCTCTTTCCAGCTGATCTGTACCATAGCGGAGAGGGCCTCCAGCTTTGCTTTCTGCGCTGATTGCTCCTCTGGAACAGGACCCGGCAAGCGGGTATAAACGGTAAAGCCGCCTAATTTGAGGGTGTGGGCAAATCCGGCGAAATTCTTCCAGCTGGCCTCTCGGTAGTCCTTGGACCCGATCCAAACTGCTCCGTCAAATGTCTGCCGCACCGCATACTCTCCTTGTGCCGCTACCCGGATACCAAGGGTTTGGATGGTCTGTTCATCTTCCGCGAGCCAGCCCTGGAGTCCAAGCTCGTCCCACAAAGCAAGTGCCTGGGTATAGGGACTCTCTCGGCCAGTCATGGGGCTTTTCCGTGTTCCATTTTGCAGGACAATGCGGGCGGGCCCCAGCTTTTCCGCCAGCTGCGACAGGGTAAACGGCGGCGTAAATACCGACCCCAGGATGGTCAGGCTGTCTTTTTTGAGAATGATTTTTCGCTTCGTGGCCTTGGGCGGTAGAAAGATGGGTAGATTCGGGTACACTTCTTTGTACTCCCGCCATTCCAGCTTTTTGGGCTTGTTTGCCGTCCGAAGGAAACCCCAGAAGTCGATGGGATAACGAAACACCGGTCCAACCCTATCCCGCCGGGTAACGATGACCACCGTGCCATCAGTGAGAATTCCGATGTGCTGCATTTTCTCCCCGCCGAACATTTCCGGACGGATACGCAGCACCTCGCGCGTCGTCATGTTGATGAGCTGGGCAAAGTCATCGGTGAGGATTTCGCCGTTTCCCTGCACCAGCAGCCAGTCCCCGGTAAACCAGCGCAGTTTCAGCCCCTCGCCCATGCCGGGCAGGGGGGCAATTCGGCACCGCCCGGTGGCCATGTCCAGTTCCAGCAGGCATTCTTCCATCCGCCCCTTGCCACTGACTGCGTGGATCATGGTAATGCGGCCTGTGCCGGAAACGGGAACAGCTTCGGAGAAATGGTCGTATCCATCCAGACAGAAGGTGTGTTTTGTGACCTTGCCGTTTTCCCAGCGGTAAATCTGCCCCTTGTACCACTCGTTGGAAAAGTAGACCCGGCCCAACCCGTCTGTCACGATGCCACAATGGTATTTGGTGCTCCATCCATCTTCCGGCAGGGGCCAGTTTTTCACATCCTGACAGGTGCCCCGGTCGGTGAGTTCAATCCGTGTGGCGTTGGTGGGATCGCCCACCCAGAGGGAATGGTCAGCCCAGCACAGGGTCCGGGGCGGTCCGTCATAGGCGATAGGGGAGGGCTCGGCCCAGTTGAGGGTAGCCGGATTCTTGCTCAGTAATGCCCGCCCAATAGTCCCGCTGCCAGTGGCTCTGGACGCGGCATAGAGTCCATTTTCTGCGGAATAAGTGAGGCACCCAAGGTGCGGCAAACTGTGGGCGCGGGTCACCTGGGGCGGACGCTGGCGCAGATCGGCCACACAGCCGTTTTTCCATTCTTCTGCATCCTGGTTTTTCCATTCGCCCGCCGCATAATCACCCGCCAGGGAGTTGAAGAAATAATCGTACTCATCCTGAAGTATGTATTCCTCGCAGGGCATCCGCTTCCCAGGGTCCTGCTCCTTGGCATGGTCGCCCCATTTTCGCCCTTGCTGTTTCATCAGGTAGCAATATTGCCCCCGCTTTTTGCAGTAGCGTTCCCATTCGTTGCGTTCTTCTTCTGGGATCAAGGCAAACAGATACTCGTCCTCATCGTCCAGGTTATACAACGCCCAGCCGAAGGCAGAGAGTTCCTGCCCCAAGGCCGCCGCTCCTTTTTCATGGGGCAATTTCATATATTGGATGCCGATGGCGTCAAAGCGTTCATCCAGCAGCGCCGGGACCTGTGCGCCCCATTTCCCTCGAAGTTCCGCCAGAGTGTCCTGTACGGCTCCGTCAAATTTTAGAATGTCCAGCGCATCATCTATGATTTGTTTGAACTCTGCCATAGGTAGTTTCTCCTTTTCCCATTTCCTACATCATAGCGACAGCCATGTGGTCAAAGCACTGATTTCCTCCCGTAACAGCGGGGACTTCCCAGCGGCGGCAAAGGCTTTTTGGACACCGCCATAGCGCCGCTCGGAGCGATCCGCCAGCTGGAGCGCGGCTGCCTCCAGATTGGGAATCGCCATCACAGCATCTGCCAGCGCCTGGGTGGAGAGTTTATCCCCGATCAGAGAGGCGGCAAAGTAGCGCAAATGGCTGTGAGAGAGGGCGGACAAATCGCTGAGTTTATGCAGCTCATAGAGTTTCAGGGCATAAAGGGAAGAAAGCCCATCCAGAGCCGGTAGTTTCTGCACAGCTGGCAGTGACTGAAGATAGAGTTTTTGAAGTTGTGTTGCTGGTGTCAGAAAAGGGGAGAGATCTTCCGTTTTCCGCATTTCCTCCAAATGGAGATAGGTAATGCTGGAGAGAAGCGGGGTGATGTCGCCATTCTTTTCCCCACGCAGGTGGAGGATACGCAGGCCGGGGAGAGAAACAGTGTCCCAGGAAACAGGGGCCGACAGCCATAGGGACAGTGTATGAAGCTGCTTTAGCTCGGAGAGAACTTCTACACTCTCACATTTTTCCATTAGGGTCAGTTCCTCCAGATTGGGGTAATCTCGTAGGAAGGACAGATTCACCTTCCGCTCTCCCGTCACAGACAGACACCGTACTGCATCTGGTTTCAGTCCATTTAGATCAATCTTTTCTCCGCCGCGCCAGAAAACTGCGGTGCAGTATGCCTGTTCCATTTTGCTTCTCTCCTTATTCCTCAAACTCGCCCTCAATCATTCCATTAAGATATTTTCCGGGATCAGCAATAAATTCCTCCCATTTGGCTAACGGATGAAACTCCTTATGCTCAATGTCCAGATACCAGAGTTTCTTATCTTTGGGACTCCACAGCAGCAAATAGTCGCTGTAATTGTCCATTTTCGCCATGAGGGAGAGCAGCTTTTTCCGCTTCCAGGTCATCTCCTGCACATCCATGTAGGGGTACAGTTCCGCCCATTTCACCAGCTCCCGCTTTGGAAATTCCAGACGCAAGGGGCCGGTCTTTAAATATTCCACCAGCTTGGCAGGTAGCTTGTAAGGCATGAGTTGACGCGCCTTTTCCTGTTCGTTGTGCCATTCCTCCGGCTCCAGAGCTTTTAAGTAGGCGGCCATTTCCTGATTTTTGTTCTGCACTGCCACGGTGTAGGGCCGGTCACCGTATTTATCTGGGATGGTGATGTCTGCACCCTGCTCCACAAGCCAGCGCACCATAGAAAAATCGTTGTGCCGTGCAGCTTCAGTGACAGGCGTAGAAGCGTAGGGGAACACCATATCTGGCTTGTGATAGTTGATGTCCGCCCCGTTTTGAATCAGATACTCCACCAACAGCTGGTTCCCATGGCTCGCCATACTGCGCAGGGCTTCACCGCCGTATCGTTTCAAATCCATGCCCAGCCTTTCCAAAATGGGGAGCACGTTAGGCTCATGCCGATCCACCAAGTGGAGAAACAGCCTGCATATATCCCTTTGCCCTGCGGGGATTCTGACGCCCGCATCTACCAAAAAGGAAAACAGGGTCAGATCTTGGCTGCGCAGGGAGCCATAAAGCAATTCTTCCGGGTTATGGGTCAAATCTGCTCCGGATTCGATCAGGAGCTGCACCATGTCCATCCGATTTTCCAGCACAGCCAGTTCCAGCGGAGAGGCTTCGCCATCCCGGGGCCACTCTCCAATCATTACTTGATAGCACTGCGGCTCATTGGGAGAATGCCCTGCATGAAGCAGGGAACCAAGCGCCTTTATGTCGCCGCTTTGGATGGCAGCCATCATGGAAGGTACATTTAAATAGCTTACTTCACTCATCCGAATCCTCCTGATAGTCTATACAAAAATTTCCTGATACCGCTCTATCAGTTCCTCTGGCGCTGCTTCCACCACTTTCTGACCACCCTTGGCACTGGCTTTGCCCCAGATCACATAGCAGATCGTTTCCCATGCGTATTGCAGCACTTCCTCTGGGCTGGCTTCTGCTTCCTGGGTGAGTTCATCGTCATCATCGTCGGAGGAAAAACCGCTTGGAACGATCTCGGACAGATGAGTTTTTACTTCCAGCAGAGCGTCCAGACTTTCTGCATTTGCCATCCACGCGGTATAGTCCTTGGAATATTTCATGTTCTGCATGGACAGCACCCCACGGACAAACACAGGGACGGTATCGGCGGTAAATCCGAATTGTTTCACATACTCCCGGAGAAATTTTTCCTATAAGTGGGAGTGCTCATCATCACAGAGGTCGAGATAATCCCATACCAGCTGCCGCCACGCTTGCCCCAACATTCCCAGGGCGAACACAGCAAAACTTCCGGGGAGCGCGCACTGCTCATCGCTGAGATTGGTGTACTGCTCATATTGCCGCATGGCAAGCCGGGCGTACCGTTCCATCAGGGGGTGGAGGCCAGGATACTGCACGGCACAGGCAAAGAGCTGGTTTACTCCCTTTTTGGGCAGCCCTGTGATGGGCAGATACCTCTTTTCTGGTCCTTTGAACTCTACCGCATAACTGCGGGGAAAATCCTCCTGCGAAAGAATCTCACACAGGTAGTCCAGCACTTTATGGCAGCATTCCTCTGTGTTGTCCCTGGCAGTAATACGAATAACGGCAAAGGCATCGTTGGCCGATGCGGTGAAGTGCTCTGTTTTCCGCTTTTGCAGGCTGATCGGCAGCCTGCCGGTCCCATTTTCCCGGAGCTTTTTCACCATATCGGGACGGACTTTCTCAACCAATCCAAAGAGGTAATTGGTGTCTAGATACTCAAAGTTCAAACCATACACTTTATAGTCCACCGCCACATAGCAGGCAAAACGCAGCAGCGGCTCCGGGACCTCCTCTGCACGGATACCTGGTTTCAGGGAATACCCCCGATTCCAAAAGTGGCCATCTTCATTGCCTGTCACGACAAAATACTTCTCTTGTAGCTCCCGTTTCAACAGGCCAAGTAAGTAGTAGTCAATTTCACCCCACCGGCTCTGGCGGCGCAGGTTTTCGCTGAAAGCAATGGCCTTTTCCACATCCAGGGTCTCGGCCTGCTGCGCTACAGTCCATTCCCTCACCAGATCGTGCACCGCAAAGGGCGCGCCTTGACTGCTAACCACTACCGGCGGCCAGAGGGAATCAAGCCGCGTGATCCTTCCGTCAATGGCATCCTGGATACACTGGTCAAAGAGCGGTTGCGGTTCTTCCTGTAACTCGGCCTTCATCCAGTAACAGCGCCCGTCCGCACTATTTCGTTTTGGCAAACTCATATCAGGCCACCTCTTTTTGAACAATAAAAAATGCCCCGCATCAGTCTGCCACCGGGGCAGACTGGCACAGGGCGCGAAAAGGCCGCACAAAACCAAGGACATTTGTCCGAGGGCAGCGTTCCTTGTACGACTGAGAGTATTCTGTTGTTTTGTGTCCGCTTGAACATGGAGATTGAACTCTAATCATCTTGTTCTACCTGAGGCATATTCTCTTTGATATGCTGCATCTCATCCACCAGAGCCTTGACTTGGAAGTCCACCATCTCCTCCGCCACTTCTGGGAAAAGAAAGGGCATGGTGTCGGGGATGGCCTTGTGGACCATCATCATGGCTAAAGCCAGATTGCCAAAGAGGCGGGGGTCTATGCTGTCTGTCGGGAGGCCAAAGATAGAGAGCAGGTTGCCATAAAAAACAGTCTGATCCCGCCGGAAAGCCCGGAAATTCTCCTCCGAGAGGCAGCGGTACACCTGCTGTTCTTCCTCAATGGACAAAATGGCAACCCCGCTTTGGGCTCCATAGCAGCAATTTTTCAGGAATGTCTCCACTCCTGCCCGCCAACTGAGGGAGGGATCTTTCATTAGATGCCGCGCGTAATCCAGCAGCCGGGGCTGCTGATATCGCAGGGCTTGGCACACCAGTTCCTCCTTGGAGGCAAAGAGACTGTAGAAAAAGGTTTTGGAGATACCTGTTTTTCGGCACAAAGTTTCAATGCTGCTGTGGATCAGACCCCGGTCCACAATACACTGGAGTACAGCGACCATCAAGGCCTCTTTTACCTGCTCCCGCTCCTGTTCTGAATAGGCTTTCCGTGCCATAAGCCGTCACCACCTTGATAAAGTACAAAATTCGAAAATAGTCTTTATTGATATTATACCGAAGCTGGATGGAAAAGCAAGTCAATTCAAAAAATAAGTTGCTGTTGAAATAAGCCAAGAATAACATTAGGAGAATCAAAAGTGCTTTAGCCTGACGATCCCCGTACTGAAAAAGCATATATGTTAAGGTTGTACATCAGCAGACCAAGAATGTCTGTACTTACTGCCACACCCGCTATGGTTTCGACTACTACATCCAACCTGCTGCGGCTCACCGGGATAGCACCCGCCCTATGTTGCAGCATCTCACCATTGGCCCGGAGTTTGCAGGCAAAATTTCGCCCCTGCGGGAAGAAGAGCGGAAACAGTTGGAGGAAAATATCCTGGCAGACGGGGTGGTTATCAACTCGCTGATCTCCTGGAACGGCGTGCTTGTAGACGGTCACAACCGCTACCATATCCTTCAGCAGTACCCGGAGTTCAGTTCACTACCTAGGAGAAAATAAGCTTCGGACACAGATTGATGAGCACCCTAACGACGATTTCTATGTTATGAACGGGAATCGCACTTTGATCAAGAGGGAAAATTCGAATGCTGTTTAGACCAGGCAACGGTGCTTTGACAATATCAAAATGAACGAGGAATCCTTCCTTGCTAAGCTTGTACGATGAGCCGGACTTGTGATATGATAAAGGTGCAAGTTTGGCTCTCCCTGTGAAGGAGAGATTTCAATGAGTGAAAAGAGGCGCGACCGCCGCAATCGAATTTTGCGGGACGGAGAATATCAACGTAAGAATGTATCGGTTTTGCTATCTTGACAAAGATGGCAAAGGGTAAAATGTGTACAGCTGGCGGCTTGATAAGACAGAAAGAAACACAAAAAAATCCGGAAAGATTTAAAAAGATACGTGGGGGACAGTTCTAAGCCACTTCATCTTGTTTGAACAAAAATAATGTAGAATCGAGCGTTTAAGAAGAAACGTGACGATTTAAAGGAGTTATCTATCTATGACCAAAATCCTGTTCGTTTGCCACGGCAACATTTGCAGAAGCCCCATGGCGGAGTTCATCTTCAAAGACCATGTCCGAAAAAGCGGCAGAGCAGAGGAGTTTGAAGTGGCCTCCTGTGCTACCAGCCGGGAGGAAATATGGAATGGCGTCGGCAACCCGGTCTATCCGCCGGCCAGGGACGAACTTGCCAAACACGGGATAGCCTGCGCAGGCAAACGGGCGGTCCAGCTGACAAAAGCGGATTATAACCACTACGATCTCCTGATCGGCATGGATGAAAACAACATCCGCAATATGATGCGCATTCTGGGGGCGGACCCGGAAGGGAAGGTCCGCAAGCTGATGGATTATACCGGCCGGGGCGGCGATGTGGCCGACCCGTGGTACAGCGACCGCTTTGATATTGCCTATCGGGATATCGAGGAGGGATGCAAAGCGCTGCTGGAGCATCTGACCTGAAACAGCCGTTGTGGGCGCGAAATCAGTGCTCATGGTATAGAGTTTTTCAAAGGAGGTTGTCATTATGAAAAAGTTTTTTGCACTCGCTGACCAGTACATTCAGGAATCCGATTGGAGAATGCTTGCCGCTCTGAAATTCTGTCTGTTCTCCATGGGTGTTCTGGTGGGCAGCTGCCTGACCGCCAAGGCAAAGACCCCGGTCCGTATCCTCTGCAGCCTGGTCTTTTGGGTGACTTATATCCCGCTGATGACCAAGTTTTTCCGCATCGCCGCCCGCAGCTGGAACGCCGGCCGGGCCTGATCTGCGGTAAGACATGGAGAGCCTGAACGATGGATGCCAAGAGAGAATTACAGGATTTCTATCAAAGCTACGACGAGGAAGCCCGCCTTGCATCCCGCTGCGGGAAGGTGGAATATGTCACAACCATGCACTATATCCAGCGCTTCCTGAAACCGGGTATGCGTATATTGGAGCTGGGTGCAGGGACCGGCCGGTACAGCCATGCGCTGGCGCGGCAGGGCTATTCTGTGGACGCTGTGGAGCTGATAGAGCGCAACATCCAGCAGTTTCGCCAAAACACACGGGAAGGGGAACCGGTGACCATTCGGCAGGGCGACGCCACCGACCTGTCGTGGCTGGAGGACAACGTCTATGATCTGACCCTGATCCTGGGACCCATGTATCACTTGTTTGACCCGGAGGATCAGCGCAAATCCTTGCGGGAAGCGGTTCGTGTGACCAGACCCGGCGGCGTCCTGTTTGCGGCCTATTGCATGGCGGACCCGGCCCTTCTGTCTACAGGGTTTGTGCGGGGAAAAATCCAGGATCTCATCGCCGAGGGTTTGACAAACCCGGTCACGTTTCAAACGTTTTCCCGGCCAAAGGATATTTTTCAGCTTTACCGAAAAGAGGACATTGACGCTCTGCGGTCAGAATTGCCCGTCACGCAGCTGGTCTTTGCTGCAGCCGATGGGCTGGGCCATTTTATGCGGGAGACCATAGAGACAATGGAGGAGGACGTGTACCGGCCGTACCTGGACTATCACCTTACCGTCTGTGAGCGCCCGGACATGGTGGGGTGGTCCCACCATACCCTGGACATTTTCCGCAAGAACGAAGATGCTGCACGGATGGGTGAAAGCCCCGGCACCATGGAGCTCTGACGCATTTTCTTGCAAAAAGGTGAAATTCCTCTGCCCACAAGGCGAAATTTGTAGTATAATAAGAAAAAGCGACGGCGGAGGAAGGCAAAATGGCGCAGTTGACGTTCAGCGATCTGGAATACAGCAGGCGAAAGAAAAGCACCCGGCGGGAAAAATTCCTCGAGACCATGAACGGCCTGATTCCCTGGGAGGAATGGGTGGCGGCTGTGGAGCCCTACTATCCGCCGGGCCATCGTGGCCGTCCGCCCATGGGCATCGAAAAGATGCTGCGGATGTATCTTTTGCAGAACTGGTTTCAGCTTTCGGCGGCAGCTGTAGAGGAGACCATCTATGACAGCTACGCCATGCGCAGCTTTATGGGGGTGGATTTCCTGGACAGCGGGGTGCCGGATGCGTCTACGCTGCTGAAATTCCGCCGCCTTTTGGACCGGAAAGGCCTCAGCGCGCAGTTCTCTCTGGATCTGCATCAGCGTCTGGCGGCCAGCGGACAAATCCTCAAGACCGGCGCCATTCTGGACCCGGCCCTGGTCCATGGATCGGCTGCAGCCCAGACCGCCAAAAAGTCGTCCAGAGAAGCCGACAGCGACCCCGAGATCATCCAGCTTGAGATGGCCTGACCGGAACAGAAACATTCCTTGAATCAAACCAAAAAAGAAACCGCCCGTGCTGCAAAAAAGCAAGCAGCTGCGGGCGGTTTTTATGATGGAGGGAAAAGGCAAAGGACCGGCTTGCGCCGGTCCTTTGGGCTGGGAATATAAGAAGGGAGGATTGCTTGGGGATGTGCCGCGGAATTACTCCTGAACTGGCTTCTTGAGCAGACTCAGCAGGAGCGCGCCCACAACGCTGCCGGCGGCCAGAGCCACCACATACAGCAGGGCATTGCCCACCACGGGGAAGACGAAGATACCGCCGTGAGGAGCCCGCAGGGTGCAGCCAAAGAGCATGGAGAGAGCACCTGCGACCGCCGAGCCGATGACGCAGCTGGGCAGGACGCGGAGGGGATCGGTGGCTGCGAAGGGGATCGCGCCCTCCGAGATGAAGCACAGACCCATGATGTAGTTGACAAAACCGTTCTTGCGCTCCTCACGGGTCCATTTCTTCGGGCAGAAGGTGGTGGACAGGGCGATGGCAATGGGAGGAACCATGCCGCCCACCATGACAGCGGCCATGACATCGTATGTGCCGGAGGAGAGGGCCGCGGTGCCAAAGACGTAAGCAGCCTTGTTGAAGGGGCCACCCATATCGATGCTCATCATGCCGCCGCAGATGGCGCCCAGCAAGACCTTGGAGGTGCCGCCCATGGTGTTCAGCCAGGCGGCAATGGCCTCATTGATGAAGCCCATGATAGGGTTAATGGCGCACATGACCACGCCCATGACCAGCATGCCGCCCAGGGGATAGATCAGCATGGGACGGATGCCGTCTACACTGCTGGGGAGTTTTTCGGTGATGTTTTCCAGGAACTTGACCAGATAGCCGGCCACGAAACCAGCCAGCAGAGCTGCCAGGAAGCCGCCCGAGATGCCGGTAGTGCTGCCTTCCATCAGGCCGGAGAAGCTGGTGCCGTTCATGGCCAGGACGCCGCCCACGAAACCGACGGCCAGACCCGGACGATCGGCGATGGACATGGCGATGTAGGCCGACAGGATGGGCAGCATGTAGCTGAAGGCCGCGTTGCCCACCGTCTTGAAGAAGGCAGCCAGCGGGGTGTTCATACCGAAGTTGGCGGGGTCGATGGAGAAATCATCGAACAGGAAGGCCAGCGCGATCAGGATGCCGCCGCCAACCACAAAGGGAAGCATGTGGGAGACGCCGTTCATCAGATGCTTGTAGACGGTGTGGCCCAGGCTGTCGCTGCCGGCGGCCTCGGCGGCAGGCTTGCCGCCCTTGGCGTGAAAGACGGGCACTTCGCCGCTCTCGATCCGCTGAATCAGTTCTTCGGGCTTGTGGATGCCGTCGTCCACCCGGGTGAACAGAACCGGTTTGCCGTCAAAGCGGGCGGTCTCCACGTTCTTGTCGGCGGCCACGATGATGCCGTCGCAGGCGGCGATCTCGTCGGCGGTCAAGAGGTTCTTGGCGCCGCCCGAGCCGTTGGTTTCCACCTTGCAGGGCAGGCCCAGCTTGTCGCCGGCCTTGACCAGGGCCTCAGCGGCCATGTAGGTGTGAGCGATGCCGGTGGGGCAGGCGGTCACGGCCAGAATCCGGTAGCCCTGCGGGGCAATTTTCTCCTGGGTGAAGCTCTCAGAGCCAAACTGCTGCTGCTCCTGGGCGTCGATGCAGTCCAGGAATTCCTGGGGCGTCTTGGCGGCCCGCAGCTGCTCCACGAAATCTTCATGCATTAGCATCTGCATCATGCGGGCCAGCATATCCACATGGAGGCTGCCGTTTTCGGGGGCGGCAATCATAAAGAACAGGTCGCTCTTGCTGTCGTCCTCGGGGTTGTACTGCACCGGATTGCTCAGCCGCAGGACAGCCAGGCTGGGCCGGGTGACGCAGGCGGCCTTGGCGTGGGGAACGGTGATGCCGTTGTCCACGTAGGTGGAGGCTTCCTTTTCACGGGCATAGATGGCGGCCTTGTAGGCGGCCTTGTCGGTGATGTTGCCGTGGTTGCACTGCAGCTCCACCAGCTGGTCGATCACCGCAGCCTGATCGGCTGCCGTGCTGTCCAGAGCGATGGCCTGAACAGAAAACAGTTCGGTAATCCGCATAGAAATCTTCTTCCTTTCTCTTGTGATCAAAACGGTTTTCTTAGAACTCGTTCAGCAGAGCGTCGATTTTTTCTCGGGTAGCCAGGCCCAGCGAAAAGGCGGTGGCGCTGCCTGCGGCAGTGCCCAGCCGCAGGGCCCACTCATAATCGCCCTTTTGCAGATAGCCCGCCAGGAAGCCGGCCACCATGCTGTCTCCAGCGCCCACGCTGTTCAGGACCTTGCCCTTGGGCACGCCCATCCGGTGGGTGTTGCCGTTTTCGTCCAGCAGCAGGGCGCCGTCTCCGGCCATGCTCACCAGAACATTCCGGGCGCCGCGGCTTTGGAGCAGGGCTGCGCAGGCGATGATTTCGGCGTCGGTGGTCAGTTCCCGGCCAAAGATTTCGCCCAGCTCGTGGTTGTTGGGCTTGATGAGGAACGGCTTGTATTTCAGGACGTTTACCAGCAGATCCCGGGTGGCATCCACCACAATCCGAACCCCGCGCCCATCCAGACGGGCCATGATCTTTTCGTAGGTGTCGCCGGCCAGACAAGAGGGGATGCTGCCCGCCAGAACCAGGGCGTCACCGGCCTTCAGGCAGTCCAGCTTGGCGTAGAGCTGCTCCATGTCTGCCTCGCCGATCTGGGGGCCCATGCCGTTGATCTCGGTCTCCTCCGAGGCCTTGATCTTGACGTTGATGCGGGTGACGCCTTCGGTCAGGTGAATGAAGTCGGTGCGGACCCCCTGGTCCCGCAGACCGTCTTCCAGCCAGCGGCCGGTGGGCCCGGCCACAAAGCCCAGAGCGGTGTTTTCGCAGTCCAGAGCCCGCAGCACGCTGGAGACGTTGATGCCCTTGCCGCCGAAGAGATATTCCTCCTGAACGGTGCGGTTGACAGCGTCCAGTTCCAGGCTGCCGGGCAGGTGAACCACATAGTCAATGGCCGGATTGAAGGTAACCGTATAGATCATACTTGACTCTCCTTTTCCTGAGAAATGATTTGTTCGGACGCGTCGCTCTCTTTGATCAGGACGTACCGGCGGTATTTTTCGTTGGGGAGGCGGTTGGTCACGATGGCCGCGTCGGTGAGCTCACAAATCACAGCGGAGTAAATCTTGCCGAATTTGGAGTCGTCCACCAGAAACCAGCTCTCCATGGACCGGCTGATGGCCAGAGTCTTGAGGGCGGCTTCCTCCACGTCGGGGGTGGTGAACCCGCGGTCCAGTGAGACGCCGTTGGCGCCCATGAACGCTTTGGTGAAGTTGTAGCGCCCCACGCTGGACATGGCCGCCGTTCCCACCACCGCCTCGGTGTTGGGGCGGACCTGGCCGCCCAGGGTGTAGACCCTGCATCCCTTTTGGGCCAGCAGGCGGGCGTGGGCGATGCCGTTGGTGACGAAGGTGGCCCGCAGCCCCTGACCCTGCAGGGCGCAGATCAGCTGCAGGGTGGTGCTGCCTGCATCCACAAAGACGAAGTCGTCGGCCTGGATGAATCCGGCGGCCATCTGGCCGATGCTCTGTTTTTGGGCGACGGCCTGGTGCTCTTTGGCGGCCATGCTCTCTTCGTTGGTCAGGAAAGCGTTGTCCGGCAGGGTGGCGCCTCCGTGAACCCGGTTGAGGCGGCCCTGCTGGCTGAGCAGCACCAGGTCCCGCCGGATGGTGGATTCGCTGGCGTCCAGTGCGTCGCACAGCTCCTGTACCGTCACCGAACGCCGCTGGGCCAGGATTTTGAGGATATTGTCAAACCGTTCTTCCGCTAACATCTGAATGCTCCTTTCTGAATCGCGCCCCGCATCCTTGCTTGAGCGGGTTTGGCGGATTGTGATTGGATAGGTGGGTGAGCGTGAACTGTTTTGCTTGTCTGAGCTGAGTATAGCACCAAAAACAGTCAAAGTCAATCAAAATCAATCGTAAAACTTCACAAAGATTTCCTGAAAAAAGCATCACATCTCCTAAAAGACAGAACGATCATTCAAAACCAATCAAAACCGCGCAGAAAACAGCCAGACATAAAAAGAAACCAGCAGGTCAGGTGACCTGCTGGTTTGGTTCGATGGGAATGTCTGCGGCGAATCGGGAATTCAGCCCAGAGCCTCCACAATGGGGTCAAGAGCATTCAGGTCCACAAAGTCGACCTTTTGGTTGAAGGTGTCGATGAGGGCCTGGGTCTCGGCGTTCCGTTTTTCCGGCGGGAGATTCTTTACTTTGTTATAGAGGAGGGTCATCATGGTTTTGTGCTTGAAGCCCAGTCTGGAATAATCAATCCCGCCCCGCAGATGAAAAATTTGGGCGCGGCGGAGAAGCTCCGCCGGGACCTGTTTCTGGATGGATGCGCGGATGCTGTGAATGTTCTCGGGGTCGGACACATCCGCCAGCCCCACCGTCACCAGAATCAGCTGGACGCCGGGGGACAGGGACTTGATGGTTTTCTTCAGTCCGCAGACGCCGCCTGCATACAGGCCGCCAAAATAGATCACCTGGTCGCAGCTGCCCAGATCCGGAGCGGACCGGTAGTCCGCCGCCGGGATGCCGGTCCGGGCGGAACAGGCTTCCGCATAGCGGCGGGTGGTTCCGTATTCGCTGCCGTATACAATCCAACGTTTCATAACCTGTCCTCCCGGATGATTCAGTAAATTGTCATCAGTATAGCACCGAACCTCCTCTTTGAAAAGAGGCCCGCGCAGTCCGCTGCCGGGACGACGGGGGAGAGCCCCTTAGAGGAACAGCTCGTTTTCCTTGCGGTCCGAGCAGACCTTTTTCAGCATGGTGTTGGCGGTGGCCAGCATCACCGGATTGAGCTTCCGCGCGCCGTGGGGGCAGACCGCGACACACCGCATACAGGAGATGCAGGCGTGGCTGTCCACCTTCTGGGGATTGGCCGGGTCAATGGCCTGGACAGGGCAGCTCTGGGCGCAGAGGCCGCAGCTGGCACAGTCCTTGGTGGGCTTGGGTACCATGCCCGAGCCGCCCGCCTTCTTGTAGGGACGATTGCCGGGGATAGCGGGCTGGCTGGTGCGGTCTGCGGCCAGCTTTTCCTGAACCTGTGCCGCAAAGGCAGCCAGCTGGGCGGCGTCCTGCGCATCGGGGCGGCCCGCGGCAAACTGCCGGGCGATGGAATGCTCAGCCACCGCCGCAACGCCTGCCACCACATGGAACCCGGCCGCCTTGGCGGCGTCCTCCAGCTCCACCATGGTGTCCTCAAAGGCACGGTTCCCGTATACCACCATCAGGACGGCGGCTGCGCCGTTGCCGTGGACGGCGGACAGGCGCTGAATGGCCACCGCAGGGACCCGTCCGCCATAGGACGGCACCGCGATGACGGCCAAATCCTCAGCCGACAGGGAAACTGCGCTGAAGTCTGCACGGCTGTCGCACAGGTCCACGGTCTGCACCTGGCCTGCCAGAGCCTGGGTGAAAAGATCGGCGGCTTTCTGGGTGCCGCCGGTGGGGCTGAAATACAATTCGGTGATGTTCATGACTGTCCTTCTCTCTTTGGGGGAATATTCCCGGTTGCATTTTTGAAAAGATGGATTACAATAGGATGTAAAGGAAACCGTTACATCTGACCTTGTCCAGTGTACCACCAGCTGGATGTAAAGTCAATCTTTACATCTTGCGTTCCACAATCCGAGGGGGAGAACCATGCAGATCAGTATCAAGTGCTCCATTGCAGTGCACTGCCTGATATTCATTCATGAGGCAAAGGGAAAAGCGCGGGTGACCAGCGCTCTGCTGGCCCAGAGCACCGGCTGCAACCCGGTGGTGATCCGGACCGTCATCAGCGCCCTGAAAAAGGCGGGGCTGATCTCGGTGGCCCGGGGTACCGGCGGCGCAGAACTGTGCCGGGACCCGGCAGACATCACGCTGTATCAGATTTACCGCGCCCTCAAGCCCGACGGCCTGTCCTGTCTGATTGGAATTCACCCCTGTCAGGGACGGCCCTGCCCGGTGGCGCAGAATATCCGTACGGTGCTTCGCGCTCCTTATCAGAAGATTGAGGATTCGGTCCGCCAGGCCATGGAGGGGATTACCCTGGCCTCCCTTTTGGAGGAGTACCACCGCTGCCTGACTGAGCAGCAGGCCGCAGGGGACAGCGAAACTCGCCCGCAAACTTGAAAACACCAAAGGCTGACAGTGGATGCACTTTGCATCGGCTGCCAGCCTTTTGGTTATTCGGTATAGTATTGGGCCTGGGCCATCCAGAGGGCGTAATACTTGCCGTCCTCGTCGGCCAGCAGGCTGTCGTGTGTGCCCTGCTGAATCACCTGGCCATGGTCAAAGACGGCGATCTCATCACAGAACTTGCAGGAGGACAGCCGGTGGCTGATGTAGACTGCGGTTTTGTCTCCGGCAATGTCGTTGAACTTGGCGTAAATCTCTGCCTCAGCGATGGGGTCCAGAGCCGCGGTGGGTTCATCCAGAATGATGAAGGGAGCGTTTTTGTAGAGTGCCCGGGCGATGGCGATTTTCTGGGCCTCGCCGCCCGATACATCCACGCCGTCCTCGGCGAACTCCTTAAACAGCATGGTGTCGAGGCCCTGGGGCAGGCTGTTCAGGCGGTCGCCGAAACCGGCGTCGATCAGTGCCTGCCGGACCTTGGGACGGTCGTAGGTCTGGGAACCGGCCACGTTATCCCCCAGAGGCTGGGCCAGCAGCTGGAAGTCCTGGAACACCACCGAAAACAGGTTCATGTAGTCCCGGTAGTTGTATTTGCGGATGTCGATGCCGTTCAGAAGGATTTTGCCCTCCTGGGGGTCGTACAGACGGCACAGAAGCTTGATGAAGGTGGTTTTGCCGCTGCCGTTTTCGCCTACGACGGCCATCCGCTCGCCCACTTTAAACTTCATGTTCACATGGCGCAGAGCCCAGACGTCCGAGCCGGGGTATTTGAAAGACACATCCCGGAACTCCACCTCGTATTGACGGTCAGAGCGCTTTTCGGTGGTGAGGGTGCCCTGATACATCTGGTTGGGAATATCCAGGAACTGATAGATGGTCCGCATAAAGACGGTGTTGCTCTGCAGGATGCCCACGCTCTCCACCAGGGTGGAAATGCTGGTGCTCAGGGCAGTGACCGCCCCCACATACTGGGTTATGGAACCGACGCCAAAAGCTCCGGCCCAGGCTTTCAGACATACAAAGACATAGACCAGGCCGGTCAGCACAGCGCTGAGGGAGGAACCCAGCGCCACCCATGCACCCATGGAGCCCCGGGCCATCCGTGCGGCTTTGCCGTTGGCGCCGAAAACGTTGTTGGTGGTCAACAGGTAGTGGTTTGCAATCTTGTGCTGATTGTACATCCGGATGTCCAGACTGTTTTCTTTTTCGTTGGACAGGTAGCTAAACCCATGAAAAATGCGGTTGGTGAGCTTCGCATCATCGGCAAGGGAGACCCAGCACTGGTTGGAGCGGTTGGTGCAGATGGGGGCCAGTACAGCGGCCAGCACCAGCACGACGACCAGAAGGGCGACGAAAAGGGGATGGTTCAGGACCACCAGTCGGCCCGCTGATGCAGGCACCGGTAGGGTGAACAGGCTGACCGTCAGCGCGATGGCTCCCAAAATGCCTGCCGCACCCTTGGCGATTTCTCCGAAAGCTTCCAGCATGAGACAGAAGCCCCAGCCGCCCCATACCTTGTTCTGCCGGACCTGGGAGAGCAGATCATGAGTCTGGGCATTATCCACGTCGGCAAAGTCCAGGGACAGCATCTTGTCGGTGAAAAGCTTTTCCTGGGCCTGGATGTATTGGTCATAGGCAGCTTCTTTCCAGTGGGACAGAGCCCCGGTCAGAAGGACCAGACCGGCAGTGACGGCCAGGGTGATCCCCACCAGCGGCCAGAGGACTTCGGGTCGACGGGCTCCCGCCAGCTCGTTGATAAGCCGGGCCGACAGGTACACGGTGGCATAGGGGCTCAGTGCGCTGACAGCACCGTGGATACCGGCAGCCGCGAAAACGCCGGGACGGTAGGGCCGCAGATCCCGATAGGCCCGCAGATGGATTTGCAAAGTTTCTTTCAGGGTGACTTTCTCAGAGCTGGATTTCATCCAGATCCCTCCCTTCCTGATAATACCGAGCCTGGATGTCGAACAGCTTGGCATAGCTGCCGCCTTTTTTCAGCAGCTGGTCGTGGGTGCCCTCTTCGGCGATGACGCCGTCCTTCACAAACAGGATTCGGTCGCAGAAGCGGGTGGAGGCCAACCGGTGAGAGATGAACACCGAGGACTTGCCGGCGGTCATTTCGCTGTATTTCTGATAAATGTCGTTCTCGGCAATGGGGTCCAGAGCGGCGGTGGGTTCGTCCAGAACCAGGAAAGGCCCGTCTTTGTAGAGGGCCCGGGCCAGCATCAGGCGCTGGGTCTGGCCGCCGGAAAATTCCACTCCGTCCAGATAGACGTTTTTCCCGATGTGGGTGTCATAGCCCTGGGGCAGGGACGCGATCTTTTCGGTGAGACCTGCCTTGGCGATGCAGTCTTTGACCCGGTCCATGTCGATATGGTCCACATCCTGGGCCACCGTCTCGGCCACGGTGATGTCCAGAATGGAACTCTCCTGAAAGACGGTGGAGAACAGACGGTAGTAGTCGGGGCGGTTGAACTCCCGGATGTCAATGCCGTTCAGCAGCACCCGGCCCTCGTCGGGGTCATAGAAACCGCAGAGCAGCTTAACCAGGGTGGTTTTGCCCGCGCCGTTCAGGCCCACCACGGCGATTTTTTCGCCGGGATGGATGGTCAGGTCAATGTCGTGGAGGATGACCCGGTCGGTGCCGGGGTAGCGGAAGGTAACGTGGTCCAGCCGCAGCTCGTAGGAAGGACCCTGAGGGATGGGTTTGCCGCCCTCAAAGCGGAAGGGCTCGGGCAGATGCAGGTATTCCTGGACGCTGGACAAGTCCAAACTTTCCTGCCGCAGAGTGGAAGCCTGCTGCAAAATGCCGGTCACCCAGGTGGAAAAGCCGCTGAAGGCCGAGAAATAGAGCAAAAACTGGGAGGCCGGGAGTCCCTCGGCCAGGGTCAGCTGAATCAGATAGAGATAGGCGATGCCGTTGCGGGCCAATGTCAGCAGAGCGTCCACCGCGCAGGCAACGGTGTAAATCCGCTCCCGCCGGCGGATGAAGGCGGAGTACAGCCGCAGAGTGCTCTGGTAGAGGGAATTCACCCAGTCGCTCAGGCCGAAAATGCGAATATCCTTGGCCAGATGGATGGATTCAGCCTTGTCCCGGACGTATTGGATTTTCTTTTGATAGGAGGCCTCTTCTTCCCGGTGACGGTAGCCCCACTCATTGATCCGGCGGCTGACAAAGAAGCCCACCGCGGTGGTGACGGTTACCGCCAGAACCAGAGCCAAATTCAGCCCCGACACCAGGGCCAGATAAACGCCAAAGCCGGATACATTGAGCAGAAGCTGGGTCAGCGTTTCCCAGATGTGTTCTGCTGGATAGGAATTGGTGGCGCAGGCGTTCTTGGCTTTTTCCAGCAGTTTGAGGACCGCCGGATCCCGGGTGTTGGGGTAGGATGTAGTGCAGGATTTCACGGTGCAGGCATTGATGATGGAGAGCCGCACACCCACCCGGCCGAACATGGTATTGTGTTTGACATAGCCCAGCAGTCCGTTCAGCGCCACCAGCGCCAGGGCAAACAGCCCGATGGTTTCCAGCAGCTGGGACAGGGGAGCATGCTGCTCCACACGGGCCAGCACCATGGGGGCGATAAAGAGCTGGGCCAGATTGAGGCCCAGCGACAGCCCGGCCACTGCCAGGCAGAGCCACAGGACCCCTTTGTGGGTCCGCCAGGCCCATCCGATCATAAACCGGACATTCTGCCCGACGCTGTAGGCGTGCTTTTTCTTGGTTTGATTTGTCTGTGTCATCTTGTTTCACCTCACGCCCAAAGTATAACAAAAGACCCGCCGAAGCGGGTCACTTGGGGGACGAACTGTCGTTTTTGGGGGACGAATTGCTGTCCAGCGGCAGCAGGATCTCGGTGGAGAAGGCGCCGTCCTCGCTGTTGCGGCTCAAATATCCGCCCATCCGCTCCACAACGGCATCCATCCGCACCAGCCCGAAGCCGTGGCCGGCTTCCTGTTTGGTGGTGGCAAAAAGGCCGCCCAGCTTCTTCTGCTTTTTCCCGGCGGTGAAATTGGTAAAGGAGATGTAGAGCTGATTGCCCTTGGTGTCCATATACACCCGGATCAGCCGCTGTTCCGGGGGCAGGGGGAGACTGGCCTCGATGGCGTTGTCAAACAGGTTGCCCAGAATAACGCACAGGTCGATTTCCGAGATGGGCAGGGCATAGGGAATGTGGGCGTCAGCGTGTACCTGGATGTCCTTGGACTTGGCCAGAGAGATTTTGCTGTTCAGGATGGCGTCCGCCATGGCGTTGCCGGTCTTGATGACGGAGTCCACCGTGTTCAGGTCGGTGTCCAGCAGGTCCAGGTAGTTTTTTATGGCCTCCCAGTCCCCGGCGGCAGCATAGGCCTTCATGGTCTGGATGTGGTTGCGGTAGTCATGCCGCCAGCCCCGCATCTGATGGTACATATTGTTGACCTCGGCGTAATGGGTCTCCAGCAGCTCCCGCTGATAGGCTTCCACCTGGCGGTTCATCCGCCTCTGAAAGAATTTGGACAGGAAAGACATATTCAGCACCTCTCAATGATGGCGCGGTTGATCTTGTCATAGTAACCGCGGGGCAGGGGAATGCGTGCGCCGTCCTGCAAAATGGCTTCCTGCCGCGTCACCCTCTGCACAAAGTGGAGATTGACGATATAGGAGCGCCCCAGCTGAAAGAACCGCTCATCCAGCTCCTCTGCCAGCTTGGCCAGAGTGCTTTTGAGGGTATAGTCCTGCCCGGCGTGGATGGTGACATAATTTTGCTGCACCTCAAGATAGCGGATATCCCGCAGAGCCACCCGGACCATTTCGCCCTCCAGTTTCAGGAACAGGGCCCGATCCTCCACCTGCAGCCGCTGGGCGGCCCGGTCCAGGACGTCCATCAGCTTTTCTTCCCGGACCGGCTTCATTAAATAGTGGAGGGCCGATACTTCATACCCTTCGGCGATGTAGTCGGAATAGCCGGTGATAAAGACGATTTGGACCGGGTCTTTGGCCTGGCGCAGCCGCTTGGCCAGGGAAACGCCGTCCATTTCGCCCATTTCCACATCCAGAAGCAGGATGTCGTACTGCTTGTCCTCCGCATAGTGAAACAAAAAGTTCTCGGCGGAGGAGAAGGTCTGCGTCTGGATTTCTGTGCCGCGGGCCGCAGCCCAGCGCTGCACCATGGCGAGAATCAACTGGATATCTTCCGGCGTATCGTCACAAAGCGCAATGTGATACATGAAACCATTCCTTTCTTTGAGTAAAGCGGCCGTGTTTTATTGTAACAGCTTTGCAGCCCCGGCGCAAGAGAAAGCGCCGCCGGCAGCCCGCAAAACCGGGACGTTTATGAGCTATTCTTTCGCTGAATCAAACAAAAAAGCCTGACCTCTTTGCAGAGGTCAGGCGGTTTGAATGGTCGTTTTCAGTCCAGTTTGAGGGTGCTGAAATCGGTGCAGAGGTATTCGTAGACGGTGTCGGTGGTCTGGAATCCCATCCGGGCATACATGTCTTTGGGGGTGTCCTCCGGGTCGGCGTGGAGGTAGAGGACATTGCCTTCCCGGCGGGCGGTTTCGGCGAGATATTTGATCAATGTGGTGGCGATGTACCGATGGCGGTAGTCTTCATCCACCACCAGGCTGTCCATGCAGGTGTATCCGCCGGCGGAATAGGTATAGCAGGAGCCCACCAGCTTGCCGCCCAGATAGGCCCCATGGTAGGTCAGCTTTTCCCGGAGACGCCGGTTGTTCCGCACAGTGAAATCCTCCCCGTACAGGGGGCCGTAATATTTCAGCTCGTGCTGTTCCAGCTGGGCAAAGTCTGGCGCCTGGATGGCAATGTCGGGATTGACCTTCCAGGAAGAAAAATCCGCATCTATAGGCAGAACCATGGTCAGGGTTTCTTCCTGTTCCATTCCAAAGGTGTGTTCCAACGGCTCATAGCCCTCCAGCTTGATGAAGGAATCCCCGCGGGCCTTTTGATAGGCCAGGGCTCTTTGAAATTCTTCCAGAGAGGGCTGGCCGGAATAGATAAAGGAATTGTGGTCGTATTTGTCCCGCAGTTGGTTGTCCTCATGCTTGATGAGATGCTCGGAAAACACCGTAGGGACAGAAAATAAAAGCGAAAATGCGCTGTCTGTATTTCTCGTTTGAATCATGGTTTAGTTTTCTCCGTTGTCGTTTTTTTCGCAGGGCTCGACTTTCATCATGCGGTATCCGACGCCAATGTGCGTCTGGATGTATTGGGGAGAGCCCGGCTCTTTTTCCAGTTTTTTCCGCAAGGTGGCCATAAATACACGCAGCGAAGCCACATCGTTGTCCCAGCTTCTTCCCCAAATCTGCTGTGTGATATAGGTGTGGGTCAGGACTTTCCCCACATTTTTGCACAGCAGACAGAGCAGCTTGTATTCGCTGGGAGTCAAGTGAAGCTCCTGCCCATCCAGAAAGGCGCAGCCCGCCGCATAATCCACCTTGAGCTTGCCGTTGGTAAAGACGGACTCTGTATTGGCGGACCCGACCTGCAGGGCAGCCAGCCGCCGCTGGGTTACCCGCAGCCTTGCGAGCAGTTCTTCCACAGAAAAGGGCTTGGTCAGATAATCATCCGCGCCGGCATCCAGAGCTTCGATTTTGTCGGTGTCCTCGCTCCGGGCGCTGATGACAATGATGGGCACATTGGACCAGGAACGCACTTTGTGAATCACTTCCACGCCGTCCATATCCGGCAGGCCCAGGTCCAGCAGAATGATTTCAGGGTTGTGGGAGGAGGCCTCCAGAACTGCGGACTCTCCGTTCGCCGCAGTCAAAAAACGGTACTCGTGGGCTTTTAAGGTCGTGGTAATCAGGTTGCGGACGGGCGTGTCGTCCTCAACCACCAGAATCAAAGGTTTATTCATGCAGTTCTACCTCCCCGGCTGGCACAGAAAATGTAAAGACGGACCCATGGGGCAGATGATCGGCCACGGTGATTTCTCCTCCATGTGCGTTGACGATGGATTTGCACAGTGCCAGGCCCAGTCCCATGCTGCGGCGACTGTCCGCAATTTGATTGGATACCGTATAAAACATGTCGAAGATATGCGGCTTGGCCTGGTCGGGAATGCCAGGCCCGTTGTCCGCAACCGAAATGTAAATAAAACTCCCTTTGCGCTCCCATCCAATGTCGATGTCAGATCCCGCCGGCGTGTACTTGATGGCATTATCAATGATGTTGATGAGGACCTGAACAATCAGCTTGGCATCGATTTGCGCCAAAAGGTATTCATCGCTGTTTTGCACATGCAGGTGATACTCTGCGCTTTTCCGGTTGATGTGGCGAAGCGCTTCCGCGACGACTTCGTCCATCAGTTCGGTGGATACATGCAGATTCATCCGGCCTTCTTCCAGGCGGCTGACGGACAGCAGATTTTCCACCAGGTTGATGAGCCACATGGCGTCGTCGTAAATGTCGGTGTACATCTGCTTTTTGGTCTTGGCGTCAAACAGATCCCCATTGGAGAGCAGGTTGCTGGCGTTTCCGGAGATCGAAGTAAGCGGGGTGCGCAGATCGTGCGAAATGGACCGAAGCAAATTGGCGCGGAGCTGTTCGTTTTTGGCCAAAACCGCAGCCGCTTCTTTTTCCTCCAGGTTCTTTTGGTTTTCAAGGGCCAGCGCACATTCGCCCAGGACCGAGAGGAGAACACTGGTCTCAAAGGAATCCAGCGGTTTATCCGAGGCGGCAATGCCCACCACCCCATAGACCCGATCTCCTTTTCGAACCGACAGATAGGTGCAGCGGGCGTCGGAAAGGGTCTCGGTTCCCGCGCCGGCCCTTTTGTTGTTGGTCACCACCCATTGTGCCACCTCGCGTTCCTTTTCCGAGGTGTAACAATCGGACGAAGCGGTGTCATCCACAAGGAAGATGTCCGGCGCTGCAAGGTTCTCTTCTTTGATGCGATAGACGATGATGTCGCGCTGGAAGATCTTTAGCAGCTGTTTTGCTGTGACCGAGAGAATTTCCTCCTGCGTCCGGGCCTTCTGGAGGTTCTGATTGGTTTCAAAGAGAAGCTTTGTGCGCCATGCAACCTGAGCCGACCGCTTGGCGTGGGATTTCAGCTTGGAGGCCAGTGAGCCGGTGAGCAGGGAAGCCAGGAACATCACAAGAAAGGTGACCGGGTAACCGCTGTCATAGGCGTGCAGGGAAAACCTGGGGGCGGTGAAAAAGAAATTGAAGGTGAGCACGCTGAAAATGGATGCAAAAAAGCTGCAGATGGAGCTCTTTGTGGACACGGAAACCAGCATGATGCCCAAAATATAAAGGGTGATGATATTGGCGTCGGTGAAGCCCAGATGATAGAACAAAAAGCCGATGAGGGTGGCCAAAACCAGGATCAGTCCGCTTTTGAGCAGGTCCAGAAGGGACAAGGGCGGCAGATGCATAATCTCCCGATGTCGGGTGGCAAACAGATGGTTCATTCCGTTGTCGGGAATAATGTGGATATCCAGCTCCGGCGTGAGCTCAATCAGCCGGTCGGTTAGAGATGCCTTGCGGAACAGGGGCCGGGAAGGGAAGCCGCTGCGGCCCAGCACAATTTTCGTGACCCCTGACAAGTGGGAAAATTCGGAGATTTGATAGGCCACATCGTCGCCGTATACGGTCTCAACGGATGCGCCCAGCTGCTGCGCCAGATGTATGTTGGAGCGCAGGCGCTCTTTGTCCGGCGGTGACATCCACTGAAAGTCCTTTGTTTCCACAAACAGCGCGGTAAACTCACATTTGAAAGCGCAGGCCATCCGCGCGGCGGTGCGGATGATTTTCTCATTGGACGGAGCAGAGGAGAGGCACACCAGAATATGCTCGTGGGAACGATATCCCGTCCCGTTTTGCCCCGCCTGGGTGTACAGAGCGGCCCGGTCTGCGCAGCGGCGCAGGCCAATCTCACGAAGCGCGCTCAACTGGGAGAGGGAATAGCCGGAAAGCAGCTGGACCTTTTTGTGCTCCAGCAGGCGCTGCTGGAGCCTTTCCGGTTCCATGTCGATGAATTCCACCCGTGATGCCCGGTCAAATACGTGGTCGGGGATGCGTTCGGAGATGGAAGAGCCCAGAATGGAGACAACGGTGTCCTGGATGCTCTCAATGTGCTGCACGTCCAGCGTCGTATAGACGTCGATGCCCGCGATCAGCAGTTCCTCGATATCCTGGTAGCGCTTCCGATGGCGGGATTCGCCCCGGTTGGTGTGGGACAGGTCATCGATCAGGATCAGCTGCGGCAGCCTTTGGATGCAGGCGTCCAGATCGATTTCGGATTCTGTGCGCCCGTCCTGGGTGACGGTCTTGCAGCGCACCGCCTCAAAATCTTCGGCCCCTGCTTGAACAGACAGCCATGCATCGCAGGACAGCAGGCCGATCACCACGTCCCGCTCTTCCTGCTTTGCTGTTCTGGCGGCTTCCAGCATGGCGTGGGTTTTTCCGGTGCCGGAAAAATAGCTGGCAAAAATGGTGAGTTTGCCGGGTGCTTTGACTGTGACTCGATCGGATAATGTGGGGGCATCCATGGTCCCGCCCTCCTTTCGCTCCGGTGTATTATAACACACTTTCAAGCGGATTGCCTAAAGAGTTGGCGAATTCATTTCGATTTCAATGCATGAAACAGATGTTCTGCCGGACGACCTGCGTTCTATTCGCCGGATTTCGGCCGCGTCTTCCTACCTTCTTTATAGCCTCATTATCCATATCTCATCTAGAGCAACCCCATAAAATATCAACAATAACCGGCACAAGCAAACCAGTTACGACAGTCCGAAGAAGTAACGGCAGCAAACGCCTGGTATAAAGCAAGGTCCAAG
>NZ_NFKB01000042.1:0-30214 GCF_002160175.1 Faecalibacterium sp. An192 | reverse complement strand
AATTTTAAGTGTTTCCAACACTTTAAAGGTTCCGTTACAAGTATTCGATATTGTTCAATTTTCAAGGTCCTGTCCGCTCAGCCTCTCGGCTGGCGACCTGTTTATTTTATCACGTCCGGTCCGTTTTGTCAAGCACTTTTTTCATCTTTTTTTCAAGTGATTTTGAAGTGCTTTCATTCTTTCGGACTCTCGCGGAAGCCGTTCCGCTGGGCGCCTGAGTATAATACTACAGAGTCTGACTTTTGTCAAGCATTTTCTGGAACTTTTTTGCTCAAAAATTGACTTTATTTCACTTTCTTCGATGACGTGTTCATTTTTCTGTTTTGTCTTTTCAGTCTCTATATATTGGCTCACTCTCTGCCATTTATATCCCCTATCTCCCGGAATTTAAAAACCGCTATCCATCTCTCTTACTATCTTAATAATAGGCGAATAAGGCCCCCACCGGGCCGCAGGACAAAACATAAGTTCCATCCAGCGCCTGCAAGCGGGACGCTGGGTCTATCTTTATCTATTACCATATATGGGAGAGGGCGGTTTCCGCTCCGGCCAGGCAACGGCCTCTGTTCCTCTCTCTCGCCCATACAGAATCCCCCACCGCGTGCTCGTGCTGCTTGTCTCTCCTTTTCATAAAGAAAAGCCAGGGCGCCTGGCCCTGGCTTTGTATGGTTTTAGAAATAGCTGCGAATCTGGAACTTGTCCCCGCTGTCCTTCTTTTCCTCCACCACAATATGCTCATGGTTGAAGTCAAAGTGAACCGGCAGGCACAGATCGGTGTTGCGGGTCATCCGCAGCAGCTCATCCACCCGCTTCTTCTCGTCGGGCATATAGAACAGGTAGCTGACGCCCTCCTTTTTGGCGCGGCCGGTACGGCCGATGCGATGGGTATAGTGCTCATTGTCCGAGGGAACGTCGTAGTTGACCACAGCGTCCACATCCGACACGTCGATGCCGCGGGCGGCCACATCGGTAGCCACCAGGACCGACACCTTGCCATCCCGGAAGCTCTGCATAATCCGGTTGCGGTCCTTCTGGGAGAGGTCGCCATGGAGGCAGTCCACCGAGAAGCCCAGACGGGCCAGCTGGTTGGCCAGGGTGGCGGTGCCGAACTTGGTATCACAAAACACCATCACCCGCTTATAACCCTCTCCAATGATGAGCTGGGCCAGGTCGGACAGCTTATTGCGGCCGGAGGTCTCCAGCTTGTACTGGGTGATCTTGGGCTGGCTCTCCTCTTTGGGCTGGACGGTGATCTCCTCGGCGTCCCGCTGGTACAGCCAGCCGATGTCCATAACCTCCCGGCTGATGGTGGCCGAGAACATGGACAGGGACTTCCGGCTCTTCATCAGGTCGATGATGTGCCGCACATCCTTGTAAAAGCCCATATTCAACATCTCGTCCGCCTCGTCCAGGACAATCTGGGTCACATGGCTCAGGTCGATGCTGCGGTGCTTGTAATGGTCCATCAGGCGGCCGGGCGTAGCCACCACGATCTGGCAGCCTTCCGCCAGGCGGCGGGCCTGCTTGTCCATGTTGGCGCCGCCGTAGACACACGCCACCTTGACCCCCGGCATAAAGTAAGTCAGATCCTCCATATCCCCTGCGATCTGCTGAGCCAGCTCCCGGGTGGGGGCCAGAATGACCGCCTGGGGCCAGGCCTGTTCCGGGTCGATATGCTCGGCCACCGGGATGCCGAAGGCACAGGTCTTGCCGGTGCCGGTGGGGGCTTTGGCGATGATATCCCGCCCCTGCATCATGAGGGGGATCACCTTCTCCTGAATTTCGGTCATATCCTCGAAGCCCATCCGCTCCACGGCCTGGTGGATGGCCTCGCTGCACTGTAATTCACTGTAACGCATGGTTTTCTCCGTTCTTTCTGGGGGTGCGCAATTTGTCAAGTCCTTATCAGTATAACACGGCTTGCGGGATCTGAAAAGCCTTGTTTCCAATCTCCCGGCCCATTGCATACAAAAAGGCCGGGCGCCCATCGACGCCCGGCCTGTGGTTGGTATGGAATTGTTACGCCGTCTCTTCCAGAGCCTTATTCTCGGCTGCCGCGGCTGCACGGGCAGCCTCCAGCTTCTGCTTGAAGCGGCCGCTTGCCTTGAAGCCGGGAATCGAGGTGGACTCCAGCCGGCTGGACACCTTGGTCTTGGGGTTGGTGTAAGCCTTGGGCTTGCGGGGACGCATTTCAAACCGGCCAAATCCGGCAATGGTCACCTTTTCGTCAGCGCGCAGGCACTCTGCGATCTGGTCGAACATGGCGTCCATCGTCATTTCGACCTGGCTCTCGGGGAAGCCAGTTTTGCGGGCAACGGTTTCGATCATCTGGGAACGGGTCATGTATCAATATCCTCCTGGAACTGCTTGTTATATCCAGAGTTTTCCACTGCGGGCCGGGCCCTGCAGGAAACTCATAAAAGTAACGTACTTTTGCAAAATTTACGTCGCAGAGTATAACAAACGGTCGGTCTCAAATCGATACTCTGCGCACGAAACAGGCCTTCCTGCACACGAAGGCTTATTTTTCCTTATACAGCGTTGCAATGTCCACCAGCGGCACATTTTTCAGGCTGTGCTCGCTGCGCAGGCAATCCACCAGAGCGTTGGCGGTATCCACTGCCGTAATGCAGGGGATGCTCAGTTCGACGGCCTTGCGGCGCAGCCGCACCGAGTCACGCCGGGGGTCGCGGCCCTTGGCGCTGGTGGAGAAGACATAGTCCACCAGACCGCTCTGGAGCAGGTCAATGATGTTGGGAGCCTCGCCCGACATATTCCGCACCTCGTTGCAGGGCACCATGTGCTTGTTCAGCCAGGCGCAGGTGCCGGAGGTGCCGTACAGCTTGTAGCCCATGCTCTTGAGCTTCCAGGCGATGTCCACAAATTCGGGCTTGTCGCTGTCCTTCACGGTGAAGATGCAGCAGCTGGCGGGGCCGGGGGTCTTGAAGGTATAGCCGGCGCCAATGAGGCCCTTGAGCAGGGCGTCATGGTAGTTGGGGGCAATGCCCAGCACTTCGCCGGTGGACTTCATCTCGGGGCCGAACTGGGTGTCCACGCCGTGCAGCTTCTCAAAGCTGAACACAGGCACCTTGACGGCCACATAGGGAGCGTTGGGGTGCAGGCCGGTGCCATAGCCCATGTCGGCCAGCTTCTCGCCCAGGCAGCAGCGGACCGCCAGGTCCACCATGGGCACGCCGGTGACCTTGGAGATATAGGGCACGGTACGGGACGAACGGGGGTTCACCTCGATGACGTACACCTTGCCATCCGAAACGGCATACTGAACGTTGACCAGACCCACCACTTTCAGCTCACGGGCAAAGCGGCCGGTATAGTCCACCATGGTGTCGATGATGTTCTGGGTCAGATGCTGGGCCGGATAGACGCAGATGGAGTCGCCGGAGTGGACGCCGGTCCGCTCCACCTGCTCCATGATGCCGGGGATCAGGAAGTCGGTGCCATCGCAGATGGCGTCCACTTCGCACTCGGTGCCCTGGATATACTTATCCAGCAGGACGGGGTGATCCATGTCCACGTGCTCGGTGATGACGCCCATATACTCGATGACGTCGGCCTGGGTGTAGGCCACGATCATGTTCTGGCCGCCCAGCACGTAGGAGGGACGCATCAGCACGGGCAGACCGATTTCCTCGGCGGCAGCCAGGGCCTCGTCCAGGGTATAGACGGTGCGGCCGGGGGCGCGGGGAATCCCGCAGCGCTCCAGCAGCTCGTCAAAACGCTCCCGGTCCTCGGCCTCGTCGATGGCATCGGCGGGGGTGCCCAGGATGGGCAGGCCCACTTCGTCCATGTGCTTGGCCAGCTTGATGGCGGTCTGGCCGCCGAACTGGACCACACAGCCGTCCGGCTTCTCGGTGGCGATGATGTTGTCCACGCTCTCGGGGGTCAGGGGATCAAAGTACAGGCGGTCGCCGGTATCAAAGTCGGTGGACACCGTCTCGGGGTTGTTGTTGACCAGAATGGCCTCACAGCCGTGCTTCTTCAGGGTCCAGACGCAGTGAACCGAGCAGTAGTCGAACTCAATGCCCTGGCCGATGCGGATGGGGCCCGAACCAAAGACCAGAATCCGCTTCTTGTGGGGCTGGCCGTCCTCTTTCTTGGCGATGAACTCGGCGGCCTCGTTGTCGCCGTCGTAGGTGGAGTAGAAGTAGGGAGTGTTGGCCGAGAACTCGGCGGCGCAGGTATCAACCATCTTGAAGCCGGCGCGGTAGTTCTCCACCGGCAGCTGCTCCACCTGGGCCAGGCGGCGGATGGTCTTATCCTGGAAGCCGTACTTCTTGGCCTCCTGGTACTGCTCCAGGCTCAGGACGCCGTTGCAGCGGGCCAAACCATTTTCCAGGTCGGCCAGGTGCTGCATCTTGTCCAGGAACCACCAGTCAATCTTGGTGATGTCGTAGATGGTCTGATGGTCGATGCCGCGCTTGAGGGCCTCATAGACGCAGAACACCCGCTCGGAGTCCTGCACGTGCATGTGAGCGATGATCTCCTGATCGTCCAGCTCCTCAAAGGGCTTGTGGGTCAGGGTGTCCATGCCCAGCTCGATGGAGGAGACAGCCTTCATCATGGCAGCCTCAAAGCTGTTGCCGATGGACATGACCTCGCCGGTGGCCATCATCTGGGTGCCCAGGGACTTGTCCGCATAGACGAACTTGTCGAAGGGCCACTTGGGGTACTTGACGACAATATAGTCCAGCGCGGGCTCAAAGCAGGCACAGGTCTTGCCGGTGACGTCGTTGGTGATCTCGTCCAGGGTGTAGCCGATGGCGATCTTGGTGGCCACCTTGGCGATGGGGTAACCGGTGGCCTTGGAGGCCAGAGCCGACGAACGGGACACACGGGGGTTGACCTCGATGACCGCATAGTCAAAGCTGTCCGGCTTGAGGGCAAACTGGCAGTTGCAGCCGCCCTCGATGCCCAGCTCGGTGATGATGTCCAGGGCAGCGGTGCGGAGCATCTGGTATTCGTGGTCGGTCAGGGTCTGGGAGGGAGCCACGACCACCGAGTCACCGGTGTGGATGCCCACGGGGTCCAGGTTCTCCATGTTGCAGACGGTGATGACGTTGCCCTTGTGGTCGCGCATCACCTCATACTCGATTTCCTTCCAGCCGGCGATGCACTTTTCCACCAGGATCTGGTGAATGGGGGAAAGACGCAGGCCGTTGGTGCCGATCTCAATCAGCTTGGCCTTGTCCTCGCAGATACCGCCGCCGGTGCCGCCCATGGTGAAGGCGGGACGGACAATGACCGGGTAGCCGATGCGGTCGGCGCAGGCCAGAGCGTCCTCCAGGGTCTCCACGACCTCCGAGGGGATGATGGGCTGATGCAGCTTTTCCATCGTCTCCTTGAACAGCTCGCGGTCCTCGGCCCGGTCGATGGTCTCGGGCTTGCAGGCCAGCAGGCGGATGCCGGTGCGGTCCAGGTAACCGCTGCGGGCCAGCTCCATGGACAGGTTCAGGCCCATCTGGCCGCCCAGGTTGGGCAGCACCGAGTCGGGCTTTTCGATGTCCAGGATGCGCTCCACGACCTCCAGGGTCATGGGCTCGATATAGACGTGATCGGCCACGTCGGGATCGGTCATGATGGTGGCAGGGTTGGAGTTGAGCAGAACGGTCTCGATGCCTTCCGCCTTCAGGGCGCGGCAGGCCTGGGTGCCCGAGTAGTCGAACTCAGCCGCCTGGCCGATGATGATGGGTCCCGAGCCGATCACCAGCACCTTTTTGATTCTGGGGTCCTTGGGCATATCAGCGAGCCTCCTTTGCGCTCTTTACATTGGTCAGGAAACGGTCGAAGAGGAACTCTGTATCCTTGGGGCCGCCGTTTGCTTCCGGGTGGAACTGGACGGTAAAGCAGTTCCATTTCTTGTACTGGATGCCTTCACAGGTACCGTCGTTGGCATTGACCTGGGCCACAACGCCCATTTCGGGGGGCAGCTGGTCCCCCACCACCGCATAGCCGTGGTTCTGGCTGGTGATGAAGGTGCGACCGCTGGCAAAATCGGTCACGGGCTGGTTGGCGCCGCGGTGGCCGTACTTGAGCTTGGTGGTCTTGGCGCCGGCGGCCAGGGCCGACAGCTGATGGCCAAGGCAGATGCCGAAGGTGGGGATGCCCAGCTCAAAGATCTTGCGCAGGTTCTCGATGGCCTCCACCGGCTCGGCGGGGTCGCCGGGGCCGTTGGACAGCATGATGCCGTCCGGGTTCAGGGCGGCCACCTGCTCCGCCGTCGAGAAGGCGGGCATAACGGTCACCTTGCAGCCGCGGCGGACCAGGCAGCGGACAATGTTCCGCTTGCAGCCGTAGTCCATCAGGGCGATGTGGGGAGCGCCGTCGGGATTGTGGACCTCGGGCGCGGCACAGGTGACGCTCTTGACGGCGTCGGTGACAGCATAAGCCTGCACCTGGGCCAGCAGGGCCTCGGTGCGCTCTTTGTTGGCGGGGTCGGCGGGGTCAAACTCGGTGAGAATGGCGCCGTTCATGACGCCGCTCTCGCGGATGACGCGGGTCAGATGACGGGTGTCGATCCCCTCGATGCCGATGATGTTGTTTTTCTTCAAAAAGCTGTCCAGCGTCTCCTCCGAGCGCCAGTTGGACGGGGTCTTGCAGGCCTCGCGGACAATGTAGCCCCGGGCCCAGATTTTGCCCGACTCCATGTCCCAGTGATTCATGCCGTAGTTGCCGATCAGCGGGTAGGTCTGGGTGATGATCTGGCCATAGTAGCTGGGGTCGGTCAGGGTCTCCTGAAAGCCCACCATGCCGGTGGCAAAGACCACTTCGCCCACCGTGACGCCCTCAGCGCCCACCGACTGGCCCGCAAAAACCATTCCGTTTGCCAAAAGAAGATATGCGTTCATTGCGTTCCCTCGTTTTATCTCGTTGCAGGACTCACAGGGTCTGCTTGGCCTGCTGGTTCATCTTGCGGCTGCCCAGGTGCACCAGGGGCAGCTTGCCCTCCTTGCACAGGGGGCACTCCTCGGGTGCATAGTTGGGCAGGTCCAGCTTGAGGGCGCTGGCCAGGATGGGAATGGGAGACGGAGCCTCGGGCTTGGTGCGGTCCACCACGCAGGTGATGCCCAGGCAGATGCCGCCGGCCTCTTCGATGGCCCGCTTGGTCTCCAGAGAGGAGATGCCGGTGGTGACCACGTCCTCGGCGATGATGCACTTCTCACCCGGATGGATGGCGAACCGCTTCAGGGTCATGACGTTGTCCACACGCTCGGTGAAGATGGCGCGCAGGCCAGTCTGACGGGCCAGCTCGTAGGCGTAGACGATGCCGCCCATGGCGGGTCCCACGATGACGTCGGCGCCCAGCTCCTTGACCTTGGCGGCCACAGGAGCCATCACCTCGGCGCAGCGGTCGGGGTACTGCTGCAGGAATGCCATCTGGCAGTAGGCGCTGGAATGGCGGCCGGACGACAGCAGGAAGTGACCCTCCAGGAATGCTTCACAGCTCTTCAAAATTTCAATTGCTTCGCTCATTGTTTTTACTCCCTTCCTCTTTCCACACAAATCGGTCTCACGGTATTGTATCACGCAAGCCCGGAAAATGCAAATTTATTCGTTATATTCTTATTTTAATGAATATATGTCATTTTTTAGGTATATTCACCGGGCGCAGCCGCGGATTTCATCCAGGCTGGCCACCCCGTGGGCATCCATCCAGGCGGCCATCTCGTCGGCGATGGTCTCCATGGCCCGGGGGTTGGCGAAGTTGGCCGCGCCCACCTGGACTGCGGCGGCGCCCGCCATGATGAACTCCAGGGCGTCCCGGCCGGTTGCGATGCCGCCCAGGCCCACCACAGGGATCTGGACTGCACCCACCGCCTGCCAGACCATCCGCAGGGCAATGGGCCGCACCGCCGGGCCCGACAGGCCCGCGAAGATGTTGTCAAAGACGGGACGGCGCTTTTCCAGGTCGATGGCGCAGGCCTGGAAGGTGTTGGTCAGGCTGATGGCGTCGGCGCCGGCAGCTTCCACCGCCTTGCACATCTCGGGGATGTTCTCCGCCTGGGGGCTGAGCTTGACCATCAGGGGCTTTTTGCAGACGTCGCGGACCATCCGCACCACCTCGCCGGCGGCGTCGGCCTTGACGCCGTAAGCCATGCCGCCCTGCTTGACGTTGGGACAGCTGATGTTCAGCTCCACAATGTCCACAGCGCTGTCGTTCAGCAGGGCTGCGCCCTCCACATATTCTTCCTCACTGTGGCCGCCCAGATTCGCAATGGCCACCGTGCCGTACTGCCGTTTCAGGCTGAGCATCTCGGGCAGCTCCACGTCGATGAAGTGCTGCACGCCGGGGTTCTGCAGGCCGATGCTGTTGATGAGGCCCGAAGGAGTCTCCCACAGGCGCTCGCCCTTGTTGCCGAACTGGCCGTGAAGGGTCAGTCCCTTGCCGGAAATGCCGCCGATCTTGCTGAAATCGGCCAGGTCCTCATACTCGACTCCGTAGCCCACCGTACCAGACGCGCCGATGATGGGGCTGTTCATGGTGAAGCCGAGGAGGTTGGTTCTCAGGTCTGCCATCCAAACACCTCCGTTCCTGCAAAGACAGGGCCGTCCTTACAGACGCTCCTGGCGCCCGAGGCGGTCTCGATGGTGCAGCCCAGGCAGGCGCCGATGCCGCAGGCCATCTTCTTTTCCAGGCTGACCAGGCAGGGGGTGCCCTTCTCCGCACAGAGGCGGGCGGCATTCTTCATCATGGGCGTGGGGCCGCAGATCAGGACGATATCGTAGTCCGCCGGGTCATACAGCTGGGTGACAAAGCCATGGAAGCCGAACCGGCCGCTGTCGGTGGACACCTTGACGATGCCGGCCAGGCCGCGGTACTGCTCCATGCAGTAGGGCTCGTCCCGGAAGCCGAAAAAGACGTCGGGCTGGCGGCCTGCGGCGGCCAGTTCCCGGGCCAGCTGGTACATGGGGGCGGTGCCGATGCCGCCGCCCACCAGGGCGATCTTCTGGTATTTCTCGGCGATGGCGGGCACATCGAAGCCGTTGCCCATGGGGCCGGTGAGCTGGATGAAGTCGCCCTCGGTCAGGGCGGCCAGCTTTTCGGTGCCCTGGCCCACAATCTGATACAGGAAGGAGACGGTCAACGTCTCAGGCTCCCACTTGTGGACACTGATGGGCCGGGAGAGGAACGGCGCCTCCCCTGCGCCCCAGCTGCGCAGGGTGAAGAACTGCCCCGCGTGGGGGGCGTGGCCGGGGTCCGGCCAGAGGACCCGCAGCAGCCGGACGTCCGACGCCACGTTGCTCTGGCCCAGGACGGTGGCCTTACAGCAGGCTGCACGCATGGGCAATGGCCTCCTTCATGTTGACGCACTCGTTGTAGGCGGCCTCGTCGAAGGCCACGCCGGGCTGCTTCTTGTAGGCCAGCAGGATGCCGCGGCTGGAGTTGACGGTGCCGCCGTTGCCCTTGTTCAGGTACTGGGCGATGTCCTCAGCCTTGCCGCCCTGGGCGCCGTAGCCGGGGATCAGGAAGAAGCTGTCCTGATACCGTGCGCGGATCTCGGAGGCCTCCTCGATGTGGGTGCCGCCGATGACCAGGCCGATGGAGGAGTAGCCGTGCTCGCCCATGTAGCCCTTGCCCAGCTCGTTGAGCTTGTCGCCCACCAGGTCGTAGACGTGGCGGCCGTCGGCCAGCTTCTCATACTCAAAGTCCTTGGCGCCGCCGTTGGAGGTGCGGCAGAGGACGAACATGCCCTTGCCGGCCTTTTCGGCGTAGGGCAGATAGGGGCTGATGGAATCCAGGCCCATGTAGGGGGCCAGGGTGACGAAATCGGCCTCGAAATCACCGGTGAAGTGGCCGATGGCGTACATCTCGGCGGTCTTGGCGATGTCGCCCCGCTTGATGTCAGCGATCACGGGCACGCCGGCGGCGCGGACAGCCCGCAGGGTCTCAGCGTAAGCCCGCAGGCCGTCCAGACCCAGAGCCTCATAGTAAGCGATCTGCACCTTGTAGCAGCCGGCGACCGCCTTGGTGGCCTCGATCAGAGCCTTGTTGAAGCGGACAATGTTCTCGCCCTTGCTCAGAGCGGTGTCCACAAAATCCTCGGGCAGATAGGAGAAATCGGTGTCCAGACCGACGCAGACCGGGCCCCGAGCCTCGACTGCCTCATACAGCTTATCCATGTTGGTCATCATAGCATCATTCCCTTTCTTTTGATCTTACTCAGCCTGATAGGTCAGCTGACCGCCTTTGATGGTGGCGCAGACACGGCCATAGAGTGCAGCCCCCTGATAAGGGCTGTTCTTCGATTTGGAGTGGAGCTTGTCCCGGTCCACCGTGTAGGGGGTATCCAGATCCACCAGAACCAGGTCGGCGTCGTAGCCGGGCTCCAGACGGCCCTTGTTCAGGCCCAGAATCTGGGCGGGGCGGCTGCTCATCAGCTCGCTCAGCAGCTCCAGGGGCAGACCCTCGCCGCGGCACAGCTTGGTGTAGCAGACGCCGAAGGCCGTCTCGCTGCCCACCATGCCGGCGGCGCCCGCCGCCTTGTCCTCCTCCGAGTGGGGAGCGTGGTCGGTGGCGATGGCGTCCACGGTGCCGTCCTGGATGGCGTCCACCAGGGCCGCCACATCGTCGGCGGTGCGGATGGGGGGATTGACCCGGTAATCGCACAGATCCTCGGTGAACCACAGGTGGTGGGGGGTCACCTCACAGGTGACCGGCGCGCCCCGCAGCTTGGCGATGCGGATGGCCTCGATGGCCCCGCGGGTGGAGACATGGCACATATGCAGCCGGGTCTGGTAGTACTCGCTGAGCCAGCAGTTCCGCAGGGTTTCCACGTCCTCGGCCAGCCGGTAGTCCCAGGGGCTGATCTCCATGTCCTCGGCGTGGCTCATAATGGTGATCCCCTTCTGGTGGCAGATGGCGAAGGCCTTGGCCATCACGCTGGCGCTCTGAACCCCGTGGCCGTCCTCGGTGACAAAGCGCACCGACTCGGGAAGGGTTTTCAGGTGGTCCAGGGTGTGGCCGTCAAAGTTCTCGGTGATGGACACCGTCTGGTTGGCGTCGCACAGGCCCACCCGGGCGGCCTCGTCCTCGATCATGGCCGCCTGGGCCGCCGAGGAACAGACCGGCTTGGTGTTGGGCATCAGATTGACAAAGGTATAGCCGCCGGCCGCCGCCGCATGGCTGCCGGTGGTGACGTCCTCCTTATATTCAAAGCCGGGGGTACGCCAGTGGACGTGCAAGTCCACAAAGGCGGGCAGAACCGTCAGCCCCCCTGCGTCCAGGACGGCGTCCTCCGGGCCGGCCAGGGCCGCCAGACCACGGCCCACCGCCTGGATTTTGCCCTCGCTGAGGTAGAGTTCGATTTCTTCTCCATGGACGTCCACTGCATGTTGAATCAGCATGACCGCTTCCTCCTTTTTGAAGCCGCGCCTGTCCCGGCGCGGGCAAAAAAAAACTTTTCCCAGACGGGAAAAGTTCAAATTTTGAAAATGGGGAACAAACCGGCTGCGAAAAAACCGGCTGCAAAGCACATCTTCAGCTTCTCAACGCCGCAGACGCACATCATAAAATACAGGTTCCCCTTTCTGCAATTGTCTTTCAGGTATTTTATCATAGAAACGCAAAAAGTGTCAATAACATCTGCAATTTTGTTTGTGAGAAGTAGTACGTCCATGCCCGGAAATTTTTAGTAAAGCTTACAAAAATTCTGCATAGGGGTCCAAATTCCCCCGCTGGCAGGCCAAAAACCCGCTTCTGTGTGACCGGCGCGCTGTACTTTGGCCGCCGGCTGTGCTAAAATAAAAACACATTCACATGCCAATCGCTTTCGGATATGAAGGAGGTACGTCCATGGGTCTGCTTGACGACGCGCGCAATATTCAGCGCAAAGACCCGGCCGCACGCAGCGTAATCGAAGTTATCCTGTTGTACCCGGGTTTTCACATCTTAGTATACCACAAAATCGCCCATTGGCTCTACCAGCGGGGACATTTTTTCCTGGCGCGGTGGATCAGCCAGCGGGGCCGGCATAAGACCGGCATCGAAATCCATCCCGGCGCCACCATCGGCAAAAACCTGTTCATCGACCACGGCATGGGGATCGTCTTTGGCGAGACCACCGAGATCGGCGACAACTGCACCATCTACCATGGGGTCACCCTGGGCGGCACCGGCAAGGACACCGGTAAGCGTCACCCCACCCTGGGGGATAACGTGCTGATCGGCGCAGGCTCCAAGGTGCTGGGCCCGGTGTACATCGGGGACAACGCCCGGGTGGGCGCCGGCAGCGTGGTGCTCCACAACCTGCCCGCCAACTGCACCGCCGTGGGCGTGCCGGCGGAGGTGGTGCGGATCAACAACAAGTCGGTGAATCCCGCCGACGATCTGGACCAGCAGGATCTGCCGGATATTGTCTCCCAGCGGATCACCGCCCTGGACCAGCGCATCAGCCATCTGGAAAAGGCGGCCCAGGGGGACATTCCCCCCACCCACGAACAGGTGGCGGCCCGGTCCAACCCCAGCGCCAAACCGTAAAAATCCATCGACAGAAAAAGGGCGAAGCCATTGCGGCTTCGCCCTTTGTTGTGTATGGGATTATTCGTACAGGGGGAACTGCTTGGTCAGAGCCAGCACCCGGGCTGCGATGTCGTCCTTCTTTTCATCGAAGTGCCAGATGCAGTCGGCGATGCAGTTGGCGATGATCTTCATCTCCTCGGCGCCCATGCCGCGGGTGGTGACCGCCGGGGTGCCCAGACGGACGCCCGAGGTCACAAAGGGGCTGCGGGTCTCGCCGGGGACGGTGTTCTTGTTGGCGGTGATGTGGACGGCGTCCAGACGGGCCTCCAGCTCCTTGCCGGTGCACTCCTCCTGACGCAGGTCCACCAGCATCAGGTGATTGTCGGTGCCGCCCGAAACCAGCTGGACGCCCCGGGCCTGCAGCTCGGCTGCCATGACCTGGGCATTCTCCACGATCTTATGGGCATAGGCCTTGAACTCGGGCTTGAGGGCCTCGCCGAAGCAGACCGCCTTGCCGGCGATGACGTGCTCCAGGGGGCCGCCCTGGGTGCCGGGGAACACAGCCGAGTTGATCCGCTTGGCCAGAACGGCGTTATTGGTGAGGATCAGGCCGCCGCGGGGACCACGCAGGGTCTTATGGGTGGTGGTGGTCACCACGTCGGCGTAGGGCACCGGGCTCTGATGGGCGCCGCCTGCCACCAGGCCGGCGATGTGGGCCATATCCACCATCAGATATGCGCCGTAGCCGTGGGCGATCTCGGCCAGCTTCTCGAAATCAATGGCCCGGGGATAGGCCGATGCGCCCGCCACCAGCATCTTGGGACAGACCTTTTTGACCGCCTTTTCCAGCTCCACGTAGTCGATGCGGCCATCCTCCCCCACGCCGTAGGAGAAGAAGTGGTAATTTTTGCCCGACATATTCACCGGGGAGCCATGGGTCAGGTGACCGCCCTGGGACAGATCCATGCCCATGACGGTGTCCCCCAGCTCCAGCAGGGCGAAGTAGACCGCCAGGTTGGCCTGGGCACCTGAGTGGGGCTGCACGTTGGCGTACTTGGCGCCGAACAGCTCACAGGCGCGGCGGATGGCGATGTTTTCCACTTCGTCCACGTAGACGCAGCCGCCGTAATACCGTTTGCCGGGCAGGCCTTCGGCGTACTTGTTGGTCAGCACGCTGCCCATGGCGGCCATCACCGCCGGAGAGACGATGTTCTCGCTGGCGATCAGCTCGATGTTTTCCCGCTGACGGGTGAGCTCACGGCCCATGGCCGCGCCCACTTCCGGGTCCACGCCGTTGACCAGACCGATGGTGTCCATCATTTCCTTGTACATAACAATACCCCTCTCTTTTTCAAACTGCATCCGCCGCTGCACCCTCGCAGCAGTTTCCTTTATAATAGCAAAACCCAGGCGTCTATGCAAGACAAACAACTGTATTTTTATAGGAAAAACAGTTTTTTCTTTTTCCCGCCTTCCCTGCCCCATCAAAAAAGCCGCCTCCCCGGCAGGGGAAGCGGCTTTTGTGCGCTTTAAGTCAATCAGGATTCCTTGTTCTGGCTGTTCTTGCGGGCCTCCAGCGCGATGATGGCGTCGCGGCGGGACAGGTTGATGCGGCCCTGCTGGTCAATGTCGGTGACCTTGACCACGATGGCGTCGCCCACAGCCACCACATCCTCCACCCGCTCGACACGCTTGGTGTCCAGCTTGGAGATGTGGACCAGGCCTTCCTTGCCCGGGGCAATCTCAACGAATGCGCCGAAGTTCATCAGGCGGGTGACCTTGCCCTTGTAGATGGCGCCGATCTCGGGGTCCTCCACAATGGTCTTGATGGTGAAGATGGCCCGCTTGGCGTCCTCCTGGTCGATGGCCGAGACGAAGACGTGGCCGTCCTCCTGGACATCGATCTTGCAGTTGCAGTTGGCGCAGATCTCCTGGATCACCTTGCCGCCCTTGCCGATGACATCCTTGATCTTGTCGGTGGGGATGACGATGCTGAACATCTTGGGTGCCCAGCGGCTCAGCTCGGGACGGGGCTGGGCGATGACCGGCTTGATGATCTCGTCCAGGATATACAGGCGGCCCTTGCGGCACTTCTCAAAGGCATCCGCAATGATGTCGTAGGTCAGGCCGTCGATCTTGATGTCCATCTGGATGGCGGTAATGCCCTTGCGGGTGCCGCCCACCTTAAAGTCCATATCGCCGTGGAAGTCCTCCACGCCCTGGATGTCCAGCATGGTCATCCAGCGGTCGCCCTCGGTGATGAGGCCGCAGGAGATGCCGGCCACGGGGGCCTTGATGGGCACGCCTGCGTCCATCAGGGCCAGGGTGGAGCCGCAGATGGAAGCCTGAGAGGTGGAGCCGTTGGAGCTCAGGACCTCAGAGACGCAGCGGATGGTGTAGGGGAAGTCCTCCATGGAGGGCAGCACCGGCACCAGAGCGCGTTCAGCCAGAGCGCCGTGGCCGATCTCGCGGCGGCCGGGGCTGCGGGGTGCGCGGGCCTCGCCCACCGAGTACGGCGGGAAGTTATAGTGATGGATGTAGCGCTTGGTCTGCTCATCGGTCAGGTCGTCCATCAGCTGGCTGTCCTTGGTGCCGCCCAGGGTGCAGGTGGTCAGCACCTGGGTCTGGCCGCGGGTGAACATGCCCGAGCCATGGACGCGGGGCAGGATGCCCACTTCGGCGGCCAGAGGACGAATCTCGTTGATGCCGCGGCCGTCCACGCGCTTGCCCTCATCCAGCAGCCAGCGGCGAACCACCTGCTTCTGCATCTTGTAGCTGATGAGATCCAGGTCGGCGGCGGTCAGGTCGGGGTACTCGGCGGCGATGTCGTCCAGGATAGGCAGCAGGGCTGCGTCGCGGACGTTCTTGTCGTCGGTGTCCATGGCGGCCTTGAACCGGTCGAGGTACTTGTCATGGACGGCGTGGAAGATCTCCATATCGATGCCGGCGGTCTGGAACTGAACCTTGTCCTTGCCCCGCTCGGCCACGATCTCGTTGATGAAGGCGATGGTCTTCTTGATCTCCACATGGGCGGTCTTGATGGCGTTGAGCATGGTGTCCTCGTCCACCTCGTTGGCGCCGGCCTCGATCATGACGATCTTGTCCATGGTGCCGGCCACCGTCAGGGCCAGGTCGCTGACCCGGCGCTGCTCATAGGTGGGGTTCAGGACGATTTCGCCGTCCACCAGGCCCACCTGGACGCCGCCGATGGGGCCGTTCCAGGGAATCTCGGACACGGCGGTCACCAGAGAGGCGCCGATCATGCCGGCGATCTCGGGGCTGCAGTCGGGGTCCAGGCTCATGACGGTCATGGTGATGCAGACGTCATTGCGCATTTCCTTGGGGAACAGGGGGCGCATGGGGCGGTCCACCACCCGGCTGGTCAGGATGGCACGCTCGCCGGGACGGCCTTCACGGCGCATGAAGCTGCCGGGGATGCGGCCCGCTGCGTACAGCTTCTCCTCATACTCGACGCTCAGGGGGAAGAAGTCCACCCCTTCCCGGGGCTTGGGGCTCATCGTGACGTTGCACAGCACAACGGTCTCGCCGTAGCGGATCAGAGCACTGGCGTTGGACAGCCCGCACATTTTGCCCATCTCGACCTTGAACGGGCGGCCTGCCAGTTCCATCTCATAGACCTTGTAGTTGGGGAAGGTCTCTTTGCGGGAGCCGAATTCGATTGCCATGTAGTTACCTCCTTGTTTGTCCGGGCGCTGGGGCGCCCGGCATATCATCAGGCCGGCCGCCGCGAGCTATAGCAATAAATCCGACGTCCCAGAGGGGCGTGCGCCTCTCAGACGCCCGATTTACTGCTGCAACACGCAGCGGCGGCCCGGCTTACCAATACCCGGCCAAAAATCCACCCTAAGGAAAAAGGCAGGCACCTTTGGATGGTGCCTGCCCCCTCGTTCATTGAAATTACTTGCGCAGACCCAGCGTAGCGATCAGGGCGCGGTAGCGCTCCACATCCTTCTTCTGCAGGTAAGCCAGCAGATTGCGGCGGCGGCCAACCATCTTCAGCAGACCGCGGCGGCTGTGGTGATCGTTGGGGTTCTTCTTGAGGTGCTCGTTCAGCTCATTGATGTGAGCGGTCAGCAGAGCGACCTGAACCTCGGGGGAACCGGTGTCCTTCTCGTTGAGGGCAACCTTGGCCATAACTTCCTGTTTGTTCATGGAAAAATACCTCTTTCTATTATTTCTGCCGTGACAAAGCGGTGGGAAACGGTCTTCCCTCGCAAACGGGCATACTCCCATCGCTGCGCCGCGGTAACGTGGATAGTATAGCAAAAAAACGTACAAAAAGCAAGCACAAAACCCCCGAATTGTTGAAACAATTTTAGGTAGTTCTGCCGGAGGCTCTGCCACGGAATTTTCACTTGTGTTCGGGGGATGTTTTGTTATACTGGTAAGCAGTGCAACAGAAAGGAAGTAAATCAACCATGAACATTTCACGGCGAGGCTTTCTGAAAGCGGGGGCCCTGACGGCGGCCGGTCTGGCCGGCGGCCTGCCGGCCCAGGCCAGCCAGGCCGAACCCCCTTCCGCTCCTCTGCAGGGCACCCTCCGGCCCACCTCCTTTGGCCCGGTCCAGGGCCGGGAAAACGGGACCGGAGGCGGTCTGGCCTGGTACGGGGTGCCCTACGGCGCCGCCCCGTCGGGGTCGCTGCGCTGGCAGCCGCCCCAGGACCCGGCCCCCTGGTCCGATCCGCTGGACTGCACCGCGCCCGCACCCATGGCCCTGCAGTGCTGCAACGGGATGGCCGCCGGCACCGAGGACTGTCTCAAGCTGGACGTTTATGCTCCGGACGGCGCCGCCGGGCTGCCGGTGGTGGTGTATTTCCACGGCGGCGGCAACCGCACCGGTTCCCCGGAGGAACTGCCGGGCGGCTCCCTGTCCGCCCGGGCCGAATGCGTCCTTGTATCGGTGGGGTACCGGCTGGGCCTGCTGGGCTTCAACAGCCTGCCCGCCCTCCAGAACGGCCCCGACAGCACCGGCAACTATGCCCTGCTGGACGCCGCCAAAGCCTTTGACTGGGTGCAGGAAAACATTGCCCCTTTCGGCGGCGACCCCGCCAATGTCACCGCCATGGGCTTTTCCGCCGGCGGACGGGATGTGCTGGCCATGCTGGCCAGCCCCTATTTTGCAGGGCGGTTCCAGCGGGCGGTGTCCCTGTCGGGCGGGCTGACCATGGCCGACCCCGACGCCAGCGCCCGCCAGACCGCCGCGGCCTTTGCGCCTCTGGCAGTGGAGGACGGCCTGTTCTCCGACCCAACCGCAGCGGCGGACTGGCTTCTCACCAACGGCGAGGACGTGACCCGCTGGCTGTACGATCTGGACCCCGCCCGGGTCTGCCTGCTGATGGCCGACGGCGGCGGGATTCGGATGAGCAGCTTCCCCCACCTGTTTGCGGATGGGGTTCTCCTGCCTGAAAACGGCCTGGACGCTCCCCTGTCCTGCCCGGTTCCCCTGCTGCTGGTGACCGGCACCACCGAGTTCAGCCTGTTCAATCCCCTGACCACCACGGTGCAGACCAACGGCCTCAGCGCCGCCGACACCGCCGCGGCCCGGGATTTTGCCACCGCCTACGGCTCCGAGCTGTACCGGATTTTCAACGGCGGAGCCGCCGCAGCCTCCCTGTCCAGCCGTTCCGCTGCCCCTGTCTGGGTGTGCGAGATCGCTTACGGCGGCGCAGACAGCGCCAGCCCCATCCGGGCCATGGGCCTTGGGTCCTACCACGGCATCAGCCTTCCCCTGCTGTCGGGTGAAAACAACCTTCCCGGTTTTGTCTCCCTCAGCAGCCCCGGCTTTGTTGCCCTGTCCGACCGGTTCACCGCGGCCTTCCGCTCCTTCATCCGCACCGGCACACCCGACGGCGCCGGGGTGGACTGGCAGCCCTGGACCGCCGCCTCTCCCCGGGCCCTGGTGCTGGACGCCGGGAACAGCGCCGATTCGGCCGCCTTCACCCTCCAGGACACCCCGTCGGACTGCGGCGTTGTTCTGGACCGGCTGGACGCCGACAACAGCGTCCCGGACAGCACCAAGGAGCTGGTGATCCGCCAGATTCTGAACGGACGGATTTTCAGCGCCGAGCTGGACGCCCGCTATCAGAACCCATCCCTCTGGGTCTGACAAACCCGCTGACCGACAACAAAAAGACCTGCCGTCCTGAAAACAGGAGGCAGGTCTTTTTCTTATTGGAAGTATTCCTGTGCCCGGCGGGCGGCGTTCTGGATGCAGGCACACAGCTCGTCCAGCGTATCGAACTTCTTGCTGGGGCTCAGGTAGGTGTGGAACTCCACCACCGGGTCCGCGCCGTACAGGTCCCCCGAGAAGCCGGGAATAAAGGTCTCGCAGGTGACCTTGGCGGGGTCGTCGTTGACGGTGGGGCGGCTGCCCAGGCCGGTGGCCGAGGGATACGCCTTGCCGCCGATCCAGGTGCGGGTGATGTAGATGCCGTACCGGGGCAGCTGATAGCCGTCGGGGTAAATCTGGTTGATGGTGGGCACCCCCAGGGTGTGGCCCAGGCCCTGGCCATGCCGCACCGGGAACCGGATGGCGTAGGGTGCACCCAGCATTCCATTGGCGGCGGGGATGTCGCCCCCCTCCAGCGCCGCCCGGATGCGGGTGGAGGAAACCGGCTTGCCCTCATACTGCGCCATGGGCAGGATATGAACCTCCACCCCCAGGGGGGCGCAGAGTTCCTGCAGCAGGGCCGGGTTTCCGGCGGCCTTGGCGCCGAAGGTGAAGTTTTCCCCGCAGAAGAAGGCCCGGGCCTGACAGTCTGCTACCAGGCCCCGGACGAACTGGTCGGGGGTCATGGCCTGGATGTCCTCAAAGGCGGGCACCAGATAGTGTTCCACCCCCAGGCCCGCCACCAGACGGTGCTTGTCCTCGGCGGAAAAGAGGCGGCGGCCCTTGATCTTGCTGCCGGCGGGCAGCTTGAAGGTGAACACCGCCGGGGCTGCGCCATGGGCTGCGGCCCAGTCCACCGCCCCGCCGATCACCGACCGGTGGCCGATGTGGATGCCGTCAAAATAGCCCAGCGCCACCGCGCTGCCCTGCTTGCCCCCGAGTTCCAGGGGCGACATGGTTGGATAAATCTGCATAGTTTCTGATTCCCAAAAGATTGATCGGGGCCTGCGGCCTCATCCGCGCTCTACAAAGAGCTTTTCCACCCGCAGCACGCCGCCGGTGATGTTGGCCAGGCCCAGGAACTGCCCCGCCTCATCCTGCACGCGGTAGCGGCCGTCGGGGGCCGGGTAGCGGCTGGTGGGGCAGCCATTGTAGAGGTGCTGGGCCACGCCGGGGCTGACCTTCAGCAGGGGCAGCGGTTCAAACACCCGCTCCACCGGCAGCAGCAGCCCTTCCAGTGCGTCGGGGCCGGCCTCTTTGGCGGCCAGAATTTCCTCCAGGGTGTGGGCGTCCGCCTCGGCGAACAGGCCCGCCTGGGTGCGGCGCAGGGCGCTCATGGTCCCCAGCTGGCCCATCCCCTGGGCGATATCTTCCAGCAGGGTGCGGATATAGGTTCCTTTGGAGCAGCGGACCGTCAGGGTGTACTCCCCCGGGGCGGGGCTGCCCTCATAGGTGATGCCGTAAATCTCGATGGGGCGGGCCTTCCGCTCCACCGTCAGGCCCTGGCGGGCCGCCTTGTAGAGGGGCTGGCCGTTGATCTTCACCGCCGAGTACATGGGCGGCACCTGCATCTGGGGCCCCACAAACCGGGGCAGGATGTCTTTCAGTTCCGCCTCTCCGGCGGTGACGGGGCGGGTTTTCAGCACCGTGCCGGTGATATCGCCGGTGTCGGTGCGGCTGCCCAGCCGCAGGGTGGCCCGATAGGTTTTGTCGTGGTTGAGCTGGAGGTCCACCGCCTTGCTGGCTCCCCCGCAGAACACCGGCAGGACGCCGGTGGCCATGGGGTCCAGCGTGCCGCTGTGGCCCAGCTTCCGGGTGCCCAGCACCCCCCGCATCTTGGCGATGACGTCAAAGCTGGTCCAGCCGGCGGGCTTGTCAACGATGAGGATTCCCTGCATTATGCCTCCTCCCCGCTCTGGTCCAGAACGGCTTTCGCCTCGGCCAGAACGGCGCTCTTGGCATTGTCCAGGGTACCCAGCAGCTCACAGCCGGACGCCCGCAGATGGCCGCCGCCGCCCAGGCGCCGGGCCACTGCCACCGCATCCACCCCGTTGGCGGTGCGGATGCTCACCCGCCAGCTGCCGCCGGGCTGCTGACGGAAGGTCAGGCCGATCTTGACCCCCTCGATGCCGATGGGCAGGGCGGTCAGCTCCTCCAGGTCGGAGGGGTCGGCCTGGCTGGCCTCGATTTCGTCCCGGTCCAGCCAGATCAGGGCGCACCGGCCATCCAGAGCGTATTCCAGATGGCTGCGGGCGATCCGCTCGGCCTCCATCTGTCCCCGGGTCTTGGTGGCAAAGAGCAGGGTGTTCAGCTCCTCCACCCGGGCCCCCGCCTCCATCAGGCGGGCCGCCACCCGGTGGGTCTTGGCTTTGGTGTTGGCAAACCGGAAACAGCCGGTGTCGGTGGCCAGGCCGGTGTAGAGGCAGTCGGCCATCTGGGAGTCCAGCTGCACCCCCATGGCCTCGATGACCTCCCACAGCAGCTCAGCTGCCGCGGCGGCCTCGGGGTTCAGCAGGGTGTACTGGGCGTAGCCGTTGTTTCCGGCGTGGTGGTCAATGCACAGATCCACCCGGCGGCTGTAGGACGGCATCAAGCCGCTGTCCCCGAAAAGCTGGGTCCCGGCCACGTCCACCGCCACCACCAGACCCGGCTCAAACTCGCCCCGGAACAGCCGGGGCCGGGTATAGCTGAGCCGGCGGGGGATGGGATCGGAACACAGGACGGCCGCCGTCTTGCCCAGGGAGGCCAGCGCATAATACAATGCGCTGCCGCAGCCGATGGTGTCGCCGTCGGGGTTTTTATGGCAGAGGATCAGAATGTTGTCGGCGTTCCGCAGCATGGCGGCCGCCTGCTCCACATTCAGCGGTTCGGTCATAAGTGTTTTGTCCTTTCCGCGGGCGGGTTATTCCCCGTCGGCCTCCTCAGAGGCGTCCGGCCCGCTGTCCACGTTCAGTTCCTTGAGCAGCTCGTTGATATGGGCCGCATAGGCTGCGCCGTCGTCCTCGACGAAGATCAGGCGGGGAGCCTTGCGGATGTGCATTTTGCGGCTGATTTCGGTGCGGACATGGCCGGCGGCGCAGTTCAGAGCCTTGATGACCGGCGCGGGACCCTCCGGGTTGCCCAGCACGCTCACATAAACTTTCGCCACATCCAGGTCGGGCGTGACGTCCAGCCGGGTGACGGTCAGAAGGCCGCCGGACAGACGCGGGTCCTTCAGCCGGGAGATGATGGCAATGATCTCCCGCTTCATGTCCTGCGCCAGACGGCCCATGTTTTTCTCAGACACGGTGTTGCTCCTTTCTCACAAGACGTGAAAAAAGCGTTGATTCCATAAGATTTTACCCGCCGGGACCACGGCCCCGGGCCGGGGATTCTCAGTCTCTGTACTCCTCCATGCGGAAGGCTTCGTACACGTCGCCCTCCTTGACGTCGGAGAACTTCTCCAGGGTGACGCCGCACTCGTAGCCGTCGGCCACTTCCTTGACGTCGTCCTTGAAGCGGCGGAGGGATGCGATCTCGTCCTCGGCGATGACGATGCCGTCACGGACCACGCGGATCTTGCTGTCGCGGGTGATCTTGCCGGAGGTGACGCGGCAGCCGGCGACGGTGCCCACGCTGCTGATCTTGTACACCTGGCGGACCTGCAGCTCGCCCAGAGAAACCTCGCGGAACTTGGGAGCCAGCATACCCTTCATAGCGTCCGAAACATCGTTGATGGCGTCGTAGATGACGCGGTACATACGCATTTCCACCTTGGTGGCGGCAGCTTCTTCCTTGGCGATGTTGTCGGGACGGACGTTGAAGCCGATGATGATGGCGTTGGAAGCGTCAGCCAGGTCCACGTCGGACTTGCTGATGGCGCCGACGCCGGCGTGGATGACCCGGACCCGGACCTCCTCGTTGGACAGCTTCTCCAGCGACTGCTTGACGGCCTCGGCAGAGCCCTGGACGTCGGCCTTGACCACGATGGCCAGCTCCTTCATGTCATTCTGGGCCATCTGGTTGAACAGATTATCCAGGGTGACCTTCTGGAAGGCGGAGAACTGCTTCTCGCGGGCGGCGGCAGCGCGCTTCTCGGCCAGCTCACGGGCCAGGCGCTCGTCCTCGACGGCCTCGAACAGGTCGCCGGCCTCAGGCACAGCGGTCAGACCGGTGATCTCCACAGGGGTGGAGGGGCCGGCGGTGGTGATGGCGCGGCCCTTGTCGTCCCGCATGGTGCGGACACGGCCCACGGCGGTGCCGGCAATCAGGACGTCGCCGGCGTGCAGGGTACCGTTCTGGACCAGCAGGGTGGCGATGGGGCCCTGGCCCTTGTCCAGACGGGCCTCCACCACGGCGCCCTTGCCGCGGCGGTTGGGGTTGGCCTTCAGCTCCATGACCTCGGCCTCCAGAGCGATCCGCTCCAGCAGGTCATTGATGCCCATGCCGGTGAGAGCCGACACGGGGATGCAAGCGGTATCGCCGCCCCAGTCCTCGGAGATCAGGCCGTACTTGGTCAGATCCTCCATGACGCGCTCGGGGTTGGCGGTGGGTTTATCCATCTTGTTGATGGCCACGATGACCTTGACGTCGGCGGCCTTGGCGTGGTTGATGGACTCAATGGTCTGGGGCATGATGCCGTCGTCGGCAGCCACCACCAGGACCGCAATATCGGTCATGTTGGCGCCGCGGGCACGCATGGAGGTGAATGCCTCATGGCCCGGGGTATCCAGGAAGGTAATCAGGTCGTTGCCCACCTTGACCTGGTATGCACCGATGGCCTGGGTGATGCCGCCGGCCTCGCCTGCGGTGACGTTGGTCTTGCGGATGGCGTCCAGAATACTGGTCTTGCCGTGGTCGACGTGGCCCATGACGCAGACAACCGGCGGACGGGACACCAGATCGGCCTCGTTGTCCTCCTCCTGCACAAACAGGCGCTCCTCGATGGTGACGTGGACCTCGTGCTCCACCTTGGCGTGGAACTCCTCGGCGATCAGGCAGGCGGTATCAAAGTCGATGACGTCGTTGATGGCGTGCATCTCGCCCATCTGCATGCACTTGGCGATGACCTTGCTGGCCTGCTGCTTCAGGCGGGCGGCCAGGTCGGCGATGGTGATCTCATCGGGGATGGAAACCTTCAGCTGGGCATTGCGGGCCTTCTCCAGCTGGATGCGCTGCATCCGCTCGGCCTCGGTCTCCCGCTTGCCCTTCTGGAACTGCTGGCGCTGACGCTGGGTCCGCTGGGAGAACTTCTGCTTGTTGCCCTGGGGAGTGGGCTTGCGGCGGTTCTCGGTATTCTTGGTGGAGGCCAGGTCGTCGTAGCGGACATCGAAGCGGTCCACGTTGACGTCCACGGTGCGGGTGTCCACCGTCACCTGGTTGCTCTCGCGCTTGACTTCCACAGCCTCGGCGGCCGATGCCTTGGTGCCGGTCTCACGGGCCAGCTCGCTGAAGGAGACGGTCTTCTCGTCCCGCTTCTTGTGGGGCTGCTGGGGCTGGTTCTTGCGGGCGTTGTTGGCGTTATTGCCGTTGTTGTTATTGTTCTTGGCAGCCTGCGCCTGCTGCTTGCCGCTGTTGTCAGCGGCCTGGGCGCTGCCGCCCTTGCCGGCCTTGTCGTTGTTCTTGGCGGCTGCCTTGGGGGCATTGGCCTTGGCGGCAGGAGCTGCCTCCTTGGCGGGCTCGGGCTTGGCGCTGTTCAGGAAGGCCGACAGGTCTGCCTCGCTGTTGTCGCGGCTCAGCCGGTCCAGCAGGGCGTTCAGGTCCTTTTCCTCCAGGACAGAGCTGTTCTTCTTGCCCTCGATGCCGATGGCAGCCAGCGTATCGAGGATCTTCCTGACGGGCAGGCCGGTGTCCTTTGCAAAATCGGTCACTTTATATTTTACGATCATTCAGTCATTTCCTCCTCGTGTTTGATGGTGCCGCACGCATCCAGGCGGTCGTAGCACAGCCGGGCCAGATTGCGGTCTGTCACGGCAAAGACGGCCACGGGGCGGCGGCCCAGCGGAGCCAGACGGTCCATGGTCAGCGGGGTGGGCAGAACGTCCACCAGGTCGCCGACGTTGCGCGCCATGCGCTGCACCGTCTTGGGGCTGGCATCCGCTGCAGTGAGAACCAGCCAGGCCGTACCCTTGACGGCGGCGTCCTCCACCGCGTCAAAGCCCATCACCAGTTTGCCGGCTTTGCGGCACAGGCTCAGGGCCTGGAACAATGCGTCCTCCGGGGGCAGGGCCGGTTTCTTGGGGGCAGTGTTATGCTTTGGCATCGGTTCCCTCCTCCTGGGCGGCGGCCAGCTGTGCGGCCAGCGCCTCATAAACTTCGGCGGGGACGGGCTGTTCAAAGCTGCGCTCCAGCGCCTTTTTCTTCTGCGCCTTGGCCAGGCAGGCAGGGTCGGGGCAGAGATAAGCTCCCCGGCCCGGCTTTTTGCCCACCGTGTCGATGCTGATGGAGCCGTCCGGCCCCCGCACGACACGCACCAGCTCCTTTTTGGGGCGGCTGGTCTGGCAGCCGATGCACTGGCGCATGGGTATCTTCTTTTGCGGCATCCGTTTCCCTCCCCTGTTTATTCAGCGGCCTCGTCCGGCTGAGCCGATGCCTCGGCTGCGGGGCTCTCAACGGGAGCGTCCTCGGGCTTGTCTTCTTCCTCGCCGTAATAGCCGCTCTCGGGCCGGATATCGATGTTATAGCCGGTCAGACGGGCGCACAGGCGGGCGTTCTGACCCTTGTTGCCGATGGCCAGGCTCAGCTGGCCGTCGGGCACGGTGACGCGGCAGGAGCGGGTCTCGCCGGGCAGCAGCTCCACTTTCAGGACCTTGGCCGGGCTGAGGGCCGACGCGATGAAGGCGGCGGGGTCCTCGCTCCACTGGACGATGTCGATCTTCTCACCGTGCAGGTGCTCCACCACAGCGGCCACACGGTCGCCGCGGGGGCCGATGCAGGCCGACACGGGGTTGACGTTGGGGTCGCGGGAAGCAACCGCCATCTTGGTGCGGGTGCCGGCCTCGCGGCTGATGGCCTTGACCTCGACGGTGCCGTCGAAGATCTCGGGGACCTCCAGCTCAAACAGGCGCTTGACCAGGCCGGGGTGGGTGCGGCTGATCATGACGCGGGGACCGCGCTCGGTGCTGACCACATCGATGATATACACCTGCAGCTGCTGGCCCTCGGTGTAGGTCTCGCCGGGCACCTGCTCGCTGCGGGGCAGGATGGCCTCGCCGCCCTTGCCCATATCCACCGCCACGATGCCGCGCTCATGATCCACGCGGGTGACCGTGGCCATGACGATGTCATGGCTCTTGGACTGGATCTCGCTCAGCTGCTGGCTGCGCTCGGCCTCACGGATGCCCTGACGGATCACGTGCTTGGCGGTCTGTGCAGCGATGCGGCCGAACTCCTTGGTCTTGAGGGGAGTGATGACCCGGTCGCCGGGCTGATAGGTCCGGCGGAGGGTCTGGGCCTTGCTCAGGGGGATCTCGGCATACTCGCTCACCCAATCCTCATCGGCCACGACCTCCTGCACCAGGGCAACGTTGAACTTGCCCGTGGTGGGGTCGATCTCCACCGCCACATTGTCGTCCTCGACATCGTAGTTCTTCTTGACCGCAATGACGATGGCCGCGCGGATCTTCTCGATCAGGTATTCTGCAGTGATGCCGCGCTCATGTTCCAGCATGGTAAGCGCTTCAAAAAATTCGTTGTTGCCTGCCATTTTTAAGTCTTCCTCCCGGTATGTTCTCATTCAATCAGGCTGTCAAAGGGTGTACGTCCGGCCCGGACGTCCTGGGCACAGGCCAGACGCCGGCGTCCCGCCCCAAAGGGCGCGGAGCCGGGCAGAAATCCTGCGCCGCTGGGGGCCGCAGGGATCAGAACAGGTCCTCGTCGTCGCACAGACGGGCCATGGTGATGGCGCTCAGGGCCACCTGGGCGGGGCCTGCCTCGGTCTCAATGGTAATGGTGTCCTCTTCCCGCGCCGTCAGGATGCCGGCCAGATCCCGCCGGCCCGACGCATCGGGGCGGTACAGACGCAGACGTATCTTCTGGCCCATCATGGCGTCGTAGTGCTCGGGACGGGTCAGGCGGCGGCCCAGGCCGGGGGAACCCACTTCCAGATAGTAGCTCTGGGGGATGGGGTCCTCCGCATCCAGCACGGGGTCCAGCGCATGGGAAACTTCTGCGCAGGTATCGGTATCCATGGTGCCGTCCCGGTCAATCAGAACGCGCAGGTACCAGTCGGGACCCTCCTTCTCAAAGACCACATCCCAAAGCCGCAGGCCCATGCCCTCCACAATGGGGCGCACCAGAGCCTCCACCCGCCGCGCGGTATTGCCGCCAGCTTGTTTCGCCATGCTTAAACCTCCATATCAAACAAGAAAAGCGGACCTTGCGGCCCACTTTCCATTCAATCGTGTATTCGTACTATCAGAATATACCACACATCGGCGGAATATGCAAGTATTTTGAAAGAAAAGAGGCCTCTCCCCGTCCGAAAGGCCCCTTCCCCTCCCCAAATAAAAGGGAGAAAGAGGGGCCGTGCCCTCCTTCTCCCAAAAGTTTCCGGATGAATTAAGCCAGGACCCACTCGCCGCCCTCAAACAGAGGCACGGTGCGGCCGTCCCGGGTGAGGCCGGTGATGCGGGTATCCTCGGCGCCGATCATGACGTCCTCATGGATGAGGGACTGGTTCATGCCGCGGGCGGCCAGCTCCTCCTCCGACAGGGTGGTGCCGCCCCGGGTGGTGCCGGGATAGCTGGCGCCGAACGCGATGTGGCAGGAGGCGTTCTCATCGAACAGGGTGCTGTAGAAGATGACGCCGCTGCGGTTGATGGGGCTGGATGCGGGCACCAGAGCCACCTCGCCGATGTGGCGGGCGCCCTCGTCGGTGTCCAGAATCTCGCCCAGCAGGGCCTCGTTTTCCTCGGCGCCGTACTCCACAATCCGGCCGTCCTTAAAGGTCACATGGAAGCCCTTGATGGCCTGGCCGCCGTGGATATAGGGCTTGGTGCCGTAGACCACGCCGTTGACCTTATCCTTGTGGGGAGCGGTGAAAATCTCCTCGGTGGGGATGTTGGGCAGGAACACATAACCCTTTTCGCTGACGCTGGAAGCGCTCTCCCAGACAGCGCCGTCGGCCAGGCCCACCGTCAGGTCGGTGCCGTTGGAGCTCTCAAAATGTACCGACTCCAGGTCCAAGGCGTTCATCTTGCTCTGCAGGGTCTTGAGGCGGTCCAGATGAGCCTGCCAGGCGTGGACGGGGTCGCCGCCGGTGACGCGGCAGGTATCAAAGATCAGCTGCCAGAGCTTTTCCACGGCTTCCTTCTCCGGCAGGTCGGGGAACAGCTTTTTGGCCCAGGCCGGAGAGGGCATGGCCGCAATGGACCACTGCACCCGGTCGTTCATGGTGTACTCCCGCCAGGGGCGCAGGGCCTTGCGGCGGGCCGCCGACACGCGGCTCACCTTGCCGGCGTCCAGGCCGGCCATGGCCTCGGGGTCGTTGGCCAGGAGGCTCAGGACGCAGACGCTGCCCTCGCTCTCGGCGTAGTCCAGATAGCTGCGCAGGACATAGGGCTTGACGTCGCAGAGGGCCTCCTCGGCGCCCAGCTCCATCCGGGTGCGGGTGACGTCGTCGTCGCTCCAGTCCACCCGGACATCCCGGGCGCCGGCCTCAAAGGCGCTGCGGACGCACAGGCGGGCCAGGGGGGCCGCTGCCAGGGGCGCGCTGATAATCAGGGTCTGGCCCGGCTGGACGTTGCAGCCCACCCGGACGATGAATTCGGCGTATTGCTTCAGCAGTTGTGCAAAGTTTTCCATAGTTCCTGATCCTTTCCCGGCCGGGGGGCCGGATGATGATGATTTTGCTATCAGTATAGCCCAATCGGCCCCGGTTGTCCACCGCCCGCCCCAAAACCGCTGCAGGCCTTGTTATTTTGCGCGGAACATGGTAAAGTAAAGAGGTACTGCGCCCGGGGCTGGCCCGGGCCGACACAACGACACGGCAAACCAGCCGCGGACGGAAAGGATGTATTTGTTATGGAACACAGCGAAAAGACCCTTGATATGATTGTCGCCCTGTGCAAGAACCGGGGCTACGTTTTCCCCGGTTCGGAGATTTACGGCGGCCTGGCCAACAGCTGGGACTACGGCCCCCTGGGCGTGGAATTTAAGAACAACGTCAAGAAGGCATGGCTGAAGAAGTTTGTGCAGGAGAGCCCCTACAACGTGGGCCTGGATGCAGCCATCCTGATGAACCCCCAGACCTGGGTGACCACCGGCCACGTGGCCAGCTTCTCGGACCCCCTGCTGGACTGCCGCGCCTGCAAGGCCCGTCACCGCGCCGACAAGCTGATCTCGGACGAGTTCCCCGACGTCAACGTGGACGCCATGAGCTTTGACGAGATGGACCAGTTCATCGCCGAGCACGAGCAGGTGGTCTGCCCCGTCTGCGGCAAGCACGACTTCACCCCCATCCGCAAGTTCAACCTGATGTTCAAGACCGCCATCGGCGTCACCGAGGACAGCTCCTCGGTGTGCTACCTGCGGCCCGAGACCGCCCAGGGCATCTTTGTCAACTTTGCCAACATCCAGCGCACCACCCGCCGCAAGCTGCCCTTCGGCGTGTGCCAGGTGGGCAAGGCCTTCCGCAACGAGATCACCCCGGGCAACTTCACCTTCCGCACCCGCGAGTTCGAGCAGATGGAGTGCGAGTTCTTCTGCAAGCCCGGCACCGACCTGGAGTGGTTCGCCTACTGGAAGGAGTACTGCAAGAACTGGCTGCTGAGCCTGGGCATCAAGGAAGAGCACCTGCGCCTGCGGGACCATGAGCCCGCCGAGCTGGCCTTCTACAGCCGTGCCACCACCGACATTGAGTACGCCTTCCCGTTCACCGACTGGGGCGAGCTGTGGGGCATTGCCGACCGCACCGACTATGACCTGAACCGTCATCAGGAGGCCTCGGGCAAGAGCCTGGAGTACTTCGACGCCGAGAGCGGCGAGCACTATATCCCCTACGTCATCGAGCCCTCTCTGGGCTGCGACCGCGTGGCCCTGGCCTTCCTGTGCGAGGCCTACGACGAGGAGCACCTGACCGACGCCAAGGGCAAGGAAGATGTCCGCACCGTGCTGCACCTGCATCCGGCTCTGGCTCCCTTCAAGTGCGCCGTCCTGCCCCTGAGCAAGAAGCTGGGACCCAAGGCCATGGAGATCCGCAACGAGCTGTCCAAGTACTTCATGGTGGACTACGACGAGACCGGCTCCATCGGCAAGCGCTACCGCCGCGAGGACGAGATCGGCACTCCCTACTGCATCACCGTGGACTTTGACACGGTGGGCGACGAGGCCAAGGGCATCGCAGCCGACAACTGCGTCACCGTCCGCGACCGCGACACCATGGAACAGGTCCGTATGCCCATCGACCAGCTGCGCAGCTGGCTGGAGGAGAAGATCGCCTTCTGATCTGTCCCCCCGCTGAGCTTCTGAACCCATAAAAACAGCGCCCCTGCTCTTCCCATCCGGGAAGTGAACTGATCCAAATTGTGTGGACAGTACAAAAAAGCCCCAAGTGTAGGAGATTAGGATTCAGCAGGAGTGGCGGAGCGTTAGCGGAGCCACTCCTGCTTTCGTTTGGATTCGCTCG